>NZ_JAQNCQ010000305.1:0-12092 GCF_028368005.1 Geitlerinema sp. CS-897
AAGATTCGGAAAATGACGACTGACTTCTTGCGACCACTGTTTGAGGTAAGCTGAGTTGTATTTCATGGCTTCTCCTAAACGAGTCTACGGCTTTCTCTTTGTCGGCTCTTTCTCTCTCTATTACAATCATAGCCTTGTCAGAGGGGGGGATGGGGGGAAGACTTCTTGAAACCTAGCTTATCGGAAAAGGATGAAGTATCAGTTTCCGAAAATTTGTGGGTTTAAAGCCCTGCCATTACAGTCAACAGCCAACAGTGGACGCGGCTCACTGAAAAAGCGGTGGGACATACCTTAGAGGCTTGGCGAGAAACTAGGCTTCCCACCTAGAAGTGGTTAAACTCCGGCTCCTCTATAACCCAAGACTCATCGCGGCTTCAGTCCGATGAGTGTCAAAGAGCATCAGTCCGATCGCCTCGATCGCTCGATACCCTCTGCGATCGACCACCCGACGCGCGAGGGCGACAAATCGTGGCTTGAATTCCCAAAAACAAAGCGTGAGGGTCGTCGTGCAGCCACGGCGTCCAGGCGGGAACGCGCTGTATCAACGCCTTTTTCAATCGTTCCCCGTCGCCTCCCGTCAAGACAACAGGGGTATTGGGGTAGTCTTGCCACCAGGCTTCGATAAAGTCTCGCAAGCCTGCTAGAACGGTGTAAGTAATGCCGCTTTGAATCGCGGTGTGGGTATCTCTCGCCCAACGTTGGGGAACGATCGCGTCGTCTCCTCGAGCGATTTCGGGGAGAGCGCCAGTCTCTCGAGCCAGAGTGCGGATTTGCAATCCCAACCCCGGTAAAATCGCACCGCCGACGAGAGTGCGATCGCTGCCGATACCCGTCAGTGTCAAGGCGGTTCCGCCGTCAACGAGCAGCACGGGAAAGCCGTAACGGGTTCCGGCTCCCAGTACGGCTAACGCGCGATCGATGCCGAGGGTCGGATACAATCCCCGCAACGGTACGTTGTCGAGACTCAAATTCGTGAGCGGGACGCGGGAACGCCACAGCTTCAGTCGATCGGGAACCACAGACGCGACGACGAGACGAAGATCGCCTTGCGCGGCGACGGCACCCCAAGGCGAAAAGTCGAACTGACTGCTCTGGAGGCGATCGATCGCCTCTGCGTCTAAATGGGGGGTGTTCCAAGTGATGACGAGGTTGTCTCCCTCGAACCGCGCCCAATGTAAGCGCGAGTTGCCGATTCCCAAGGCCAGCCACGGACGACGGTTATCGATCGAGTCAGAAAAATCAGACATCGCTAGAATAGGAAGAGCGGTCAGTACGAGGTAGAGGGGCGCAGTGGCTCCCAACCATTGCAATTTAATATTTTTTTAATAAAAATATAATAAGCGTAACCGACTCCTCGAAAGAGTTCGTTTAAATTCTATAGATTCAGGCCAGTCTTTCGTTCAAAGTGCTAACTCTACCTTCGGTCGTCGTTCGTCCGTATTACAAGAAATTTCGTTAAAGAATTTTTTATGTCTTCCCTCAGTTCTTCCTCCGATCTCGTTGTTCCTACCAATACCACCGACTCGATCTCAAACGAGACTCGATCGCGCGAGACGACGGAGCGAGAAAATCCCACGCCGCCGCGAGATCGCTCGGCACTCGAACGACAAGTTCAACTGGCAACGCTCCTCAACGAAATTAACATTCAACTGAGCAGTACCCTCGATCTCGACGAAGTGCTTTCGACCGCCTGTCGGTTACTCTGTCGCACTCTAAACTGCAACCGCGCCAGCGTTCTCGTGCGCGAAGAGGACGATCGCGACCTGTTCGTCACCCGAGGCGAATACAACGACGGGGACTATCCGTCCCAACTCGGCATCGAAGTCAACCCGCACGAGAACCCTCACTTACAAGCGTTGCAACAAACGTCAAAATCCTTAGCAGTCAAACGATTTATCGACTTTCCCGGTTTGGGAGAAGCCGCCAAGCAGATCGTCGAATCTTTGCAAATTCGCTCGATATTAGCGGTCGCCACGCGCCACCAAGGAGAAATTAACGGCATTATCGGCTTGCACCAGTGCGATCGCGAGCGAGAGTGGCAACCCTGGGAACAGCAACTTCTCGAAGGGGTGGCCCGTCAACTCGGCATCGCCATCGATCGCGCCCGTCTCCACAAAGCGACTCGCGACGCCGCCGCACAGGAAGCCTTTCTGCGCCTAGTGACGAACAAAATCCGCAACACCCTCGATACAGAAACCATTCTCAACACCGCCGTTCGGGGGGCGCGACGGTTGCTACAAGTCGATCGCGTCGTCATCTACCAATTTCACGAAAATTGGAACGGTAGCGTTGTCGTCGAAGATGTAGTCGAACCCTGGACGTCCGTATTGGGTAATATGGGCGCTGACGACTGCTTTTCTGGAGAGTACGCCCACCTGTATCGAGAAGGGCGAGTCCGGGCGATCGACGACATCTTCGAGGATGAAAACCTCGATCGCTGTCACGTAAAGTTCCTCGAACGCTTGCAAGTTCGGGCGAACCTCATCGTCCCCATTCTCCTCGGAAAACCCCGGCCGAACGACCTCCCCAAACTTTGGGGATTGCTCGTCGCCCACCACTGTCGCGCCCCGCGACGCTGGAAAACCCGCGAAAGCCATCTGATGACGCAACTTGCCGACCAATTGGCGATCGCCATCGGACAAGCGGATTTATACACCAAATCTCAAGCCCAGGCTCAGCGAGAGAATTTGCTGCGGTTGATGACCGATCGCGTGCGGCGCAGTCTCGATCTCCCCGAAATTTTACAAACCGCCGTCACGGGAATTCGCGATCTCCTCGAGACCGATCGCGTGGTGGTCTATCAGTTTACAGAAGGCTGGCAAGGGGAGGTGGCAGTCGAGGACGTTGCCCGTCCCGAATGGTCGATTTTAAATCAAGAAACGCGCGACGATTGTTTTCACGGCGAACGCGCTCGCTCGTACCTTCAAGGACGCGTGCGGGCGATCGACAACGTTGGGATCGACCCCGACCTCGATCCGTGTCACCGGGATTTTCTCGAGAGCCTTCACGTTAAAGCTAACCTCATCGTTCCCATCGTCACCCGAGGAACAGATTCTGGGGAACTCTCAGAATCGCGACAGTTGTGGGGATTGCTCCTCGCTCAAGCCTGTCAGTCCCCCCGTTCTTGGAAACCCACAGAAATCGAACTGCTCTCGCAACTGGCCGAACAGGTGGCGATCGCCGTTCAACAGGCCGAACTCTACGCCCAAACGAAAGCTCAAGCTCAGGAGTTGCGAGAAGCCCTCGATCGCCTGCAATCGACACAACTGCAACTCATCCAAAGTGAAAAACTCTCCGGGTTGGGTAAAATGGCGGCCGGTGTCGCCCACGAAATCAACAACGCTAACAATTTCATTTTTGCTAACCTTCACTACGCCAGCGAATACGGAACGTCGCTGTTGGAGGGACTCGAAACGCTTCACAGCCAAGAGGTCGAAGACTTGAAAGAAGACCTCGATTTCGATTATCTCTGCGACGACTTTCCCAAGGTCATGAAATCCATGAAAGATGGAAGTCAGCGAATTTCGAGTGTAGTGAATGCCTTGCAAACCTTTTCGCACCTCAACGAAGCCGAACTCAAACCGGTGGATTTACATGAGTGTCTCGATAGTAGTTTGGTGATGCTACAACGGCGGTTTAAATCCGATTTGAAAGTCTGCAAGCAGTACGACGAAACCTTGCCGGAAGTCGAATGTCGTCCCGGTCAAATCAATCAAGTGTTTTTCAATTTAATTGAAAACGCCCTCGACGTTCTCGAAGACCTCGAAATACCTGGCAAACTCGCGCTTCGTACCGAGCGACTGTCGGACGACTGGGTGCGTGTGGCGGTACGCGATAACGGCCCGGGAATTCCCGCAACCGTGCGCGATCGCGTTTTCGACCCGTTTTTTACCACCAAAGCCGTCGGACAAGGCACGGGGTTGGGTCTCTCGACCTGTTATCAAGTGGTAGTCCAAAGTCATAAGGGCAAACTTTACGTCAACGATCGCCTCCAATCAGGAGCGGAAATCGTTATCGAATTGCCCGTGCGTCACGAGGACGCCGAATCGCGCTGATACAATCGCTAGAAATTGTCTGTATCGAGGAGAACAGGTTGTGGGTTGGATCGTTACAGCGTCGATCGTGTTGGTGTGGTGGTTTGGAGGGTTGTGGACGGGCGTTCCGACGGCGTTGGCTCAAACCCATCTGACGGAAATTCAGTTCGAGCAGTTAGAACAGATTTTCGATCGCGCCATGCGATCGAGCCAACAGGGAAATTTCGTCGAAGCCGAAGATCGCTGGAGCGAAGCGATCGAACAGTTCCCCGACAATCCTGCCCTGTGGAGCAATCGGGGTAACGTTCGCGTCAGCCAAAACCATCTCGAGGCGGCTTTATCCGACTATAACCGGGCGATCGAATTGGCTCCAGAGGTTCCCGACCCCTATCTCAATCGCGGCACGGTGTACGAAGCCTTGCAACGCTGGGACGACGCGATCGCCGATTACAATTGCGTATTAGACCTCTCCCCCGACGATCCCGCCGCTTACAACAATCGCGGAAACGCCAAAGCCGGACGGGGGAATTGGGAAGACGCCGCCGCCGATTACAAAACAGCGGTGGAACTCGCCCCGGATTTCGCCTTCGCCCGCGCCAATTACGCTCTCGCTCTCTATCAAATTGGAAAAACCGATGAAGCCGTGCGTCGCATGAAAAATATCGTGCGTCGTTACCCCCAGTTTGCCGATATGCGAGCGGCTTTGACAGCGAGTTTGTGGGCGAAGGGAAGCCTCGGAGAAGCTGAAAGTAACTGGGTCGCTGCTTACGGGTTAGATTCCCGCTACGGCGATTTAGAGTGGGTGGCGCGGATACGTCGCTGGCCGCCTCGGATGGTGGAGGCGTTAGGAAATTTTTTGAATTTAAGCGGCCGGTGAAGAGGGGACGAGGAAGTATTTCTCCTTATCACCTCTTCTCTGTCACGATGCGAATGGTTCCCGTCATGCCCGCTTCGGCGTGACCGGCGATGGTACAACGCAAATCGTAGGTTCCCGGTTTTTCGGGGACGAACACCCATTCGGCAACGGAGGCGGGTTTGAGTTCGAGTTCGTGGATCGCGCCTTTGATTTCAACGTTTCCGGCTTCGACTTTACGCGTCCAACTGGCATCGGCGAAATCTTTGGCAGTGAAGTAGTGTTTCTGGGGACTGGGGTTATCGAGAACGAGTTTGTAGGTGCGTCCGGCGACGAACTCGAAGTTGTTAGGAAAGAATTTTAATTCGTCGGCCGCGCTGCCGAGGCTCACGGGGACTTCGGTGGTCTCGACGCGGGCGATGGCAGTTTGACTCGAAGCTGCGGCAATTCCGGTGTTGTAGAGGTTGATGAGGAGGGCGATCGCCAGAACGATCGACCCCCGAACGATCGGGTGCAGATTGGGTATCGTCATCTCGATTTCTCCAAACTCATCTCGGGTTAATTCGATCGGATTTGTCTATTTTGCCACCTTTGGTTCTGGACGTCGAAACTCGAGCGATCGCGCACTCTGTAAAAACACGCAAATTAGTCTTATGGAAATTCAGTAAATTTTCGGAGCAAAGTTTCAGTGTTTCTGAAGCCTTTAAACAACGTATATTTCTCACTAGACAGGTGGCTCTTCTAGAAGGTTAAACTGTACGAAAGTCGATCGTTTATTTGCCCAAGGTCTCGTATCTATTTGTATACTTTTTTGTAAAAAAAGAAACAAAAACAAAAAAATGTTGCGAGACTTACAGCTTTTATTTAACGAGATCGGCTTTACCAAGTCTTTACCTCATATTAGTCCTGGGTTGACTTGGGGCGACTCGAACCGCTTCACAAAAAAATCAATTAAACTTTAGTATTTTTTTACACTTTACGAACGAAACAATTCAGTTATAATGTCTGGAATCTATTACAATTAAAAAACGCGAGGGAGCAGTAAAGAGACTTTTTTGAGGATAAAGGAGATCGAAGCTGGTCTGACTATCTGAGGACAGCATTGCGTCCGACAACTCAAGTATTCGCTCCCTAATATTTTCGGTGTTGTTATAGTGTTACAAATTTAGATTTCCAACACTTGTAAAAGTTGCAACTTGTAAACGACGTTACAACAGACTTAACCAACAAGGGGTTAGAAGGTATGACTATGACAGAAGAACTTCTTACAAATGCCAATATCGACGAGTTGCTCAGCTATCCCATCGAGCTGTCTAACAACCGCATTCTTATCGTAGATGACTCTCCCTATCTGCTGGCCGCGATGCTGAGGAAATACGGTTACGACGTGCAAACCGTAACTGACAGCCATCAGGCGGTGCGATCGACCGTAGACTCAAACCCCGATCTGATTTTGCTCGATATCACCATGCCGGGAATGGACGGCTACGAAGTCTGTAGACATTTGAAAGCCTCGTCGGAAACCCGCGAGATTCCGGTCATTTTTATTAGCGCCCGCAATGAAGCCATCGACAAAATTAAAGCGTTTCAAGTGGGGGGTTCGGACTATATCAGCAAACAGTTCCAGTTTGCCGAAGTTTTGGTGAGAGTCGAGAACCAACTCAACCAACGACGGCTTCAGAAACAACTCCAAGCGTCCGAAGCCAGAGCGAGAGAAAAGTCCGATCTTTTAGCCAGGGCGCTTCAGCAAGTCCAACAAACGCAATCGCAACTCGTCCAACAAGCGAAGATGTCGAGTTTGGGACAACTGGTGGCGGGAGTCGCCCACGAAATCAACAACCCGATCAACTTCGTTTACGGCAATCTGACTTATCTAGCTGAGTATACGGACAGTTTGCTGAGATCGATCGAACTGTACGACAAGGCACTGCCCGATCCTCCTCCAGAAATCAAAACGGCGATCGAAGAAACCGATCTCGACTTCATTCGATCGGACTTACCGCGACTGGTAGATTCGATGCGGGTGGGAACCGAACGCATCCAGCAAATCGTGCGATCGCTGCGGAACTACTCTCATCTAGACAAAGCCGAGGTGAAAGCAGTAAACCTACACGACGGGATCGATAACACCCTGACCATTCTGCAACACCGTCTCAAAGCCAAACCCGATCTCGCCGCTGTGGAAATCGTCAAATCTTACGGCGAGTTACCCGACATCGAGTGTCACGCCGGACAGCTCAACCAAGTATTTACCAATATTCTCTCGAACGCGATCGACGCCTTGAGCGATCGCCGCCGTTTTGCTCAAACCTCGCACTTGCAAGCCGTTCCCGCGATTTCGATCGAAACTGGCCTCGTTGGAGGCGATCGCGTTTACGTTTCGATCTCCGATAACGGGACGGGGATGTCCGAATCCGTGCGCCAGCGCATTTTCGATCCCTTCTTCACCACCAAAGACATCGGTATTGGAACGGGATTGGGAATGTCTATTAGCTATCAAATTGTTGTCGAACGACATGGGGGCGAGATTCACTGTCATTCGACACCCGGAAAAGGAACTACCTTTACCCTCGAAATTCCCATGCAAGCCGTTGTCGCTCCCATCGATCGACCGTCACCACTGCCAGAAGCACTCCTGCAAGCGGCCTGTTAAAGCGGAAAAGGGAAGTTGACGGGATGACTGGAGGAGGGGAGATAGAACGGTTGACCTGAAAACTGTCTTCACGTTCTGAGTTGGCAGAGAAACTCTAACGGTAAGCCGTCGCTGTCTGCGATAAAGGCAACTTCGTAAACGCGATCGCCGATTTGTTGCTGTTGGGGTTCGAGGAGAACCGTTAGCGGACTCGCGAGTTCGGGGTTGTTCTCGGCGAGAGTGGCGAAGCGGGTTTTGAGGTTCTCCAACCAACTTGGTAAATCCGATACCGCTTCTGTCAAATCGAAGGACAGGTGATAGTAGCCCACGTAATGCTCGTCAGAAAACGCATCCGGGGCAGGTTTCGGTTCGGGAATTTGAATCAGTTCGATGCGTCCGTTCGATCCTTCCATCCAGCAGGCGAGGGTGTATCCCGTGGTGAAGCGATCGCTGACGGCAAATCCCAGCAGTTCGTAAAAGGCGATCGCGCGGTGGATGTCAGCAGTGCGAATGGAAGCGTGATGCATGAACAGAGGGGGAGAGGGGGAGAGGGGGAGACAAGGGGACATCATCTCCTCATCTCCTCATTTCAATCGAAGAGGCGGAAGTAGGGATAGCGAACCGGAACGCCGGGTTCTTTTTCCAAGTCGAAGTTGATGACTGCCCAACAGGGATCGTCTTCAGCGGTGGGGCTGAATTCAACGGGGAGTCCGTAAAGTTTCGGTGGAGGAGAATCGGGGCGATCGCGCCAAGGGGTGCTGCGTTCGAGATAGGCTCCGATAAGTTCCTTGTAGCGTTCGGCAACGATAACGCGGGTGGCGCGGTAGCCCTGGGTGTAAAGTCGATCGAGAGCCTCGTGAATTTCAAAGCGAATGCCATCGGGGTGGGTATGCTGGCGATACCACTCCCCGTTCCACATCCGCCAATGTCGGTTCGACTGTAGATGAACCAATTCTCCCGATTTAGGGCTGGCCTCGAACGCGCCGTGACGCGGACAGAGATAGGTGTCTGTCAGTGTCAGTGCGGGAATCGTTTGCCGACAGTGAGGACACTTGATTTCCGGTCCGAAAATGGGATACTGAGAGCCTGGATCGGTAGGAAAGTCCATGTAACGGTCGCTCGAATCGACTGCGAACTGAAACGTTTCCGAGAAAACGGCGATCGAAATCCCGCCTCCGTCGGACGGCTCGTCCCAGTGTATCTTTATTGTGAAGTACCCAACATCAAATCAAAGATTATGATGTGGGTTTCCTGCTTCATCCGCCGTTACCTCACTGTAAGATTACAGTTGAGTCTTATACAGCGTCCACAGGCAGACACCCGCCTTCCGCAGGCTGAAATCTAGACACTTAGTTATCGCGTTGGGTGCTGGAGTTCCAACACTACTGATTAGTATAGCGCCAACCCCGACCTCGCTTTCCCGGCCACCGCTTTCCCGCCTCGGGTAGAGCGTGGGACTTCCCGCACGGAGAGTTAACCAACCTACTGGTTTGACTTCGAGAATACGCTGTGAAACTGCCGAATTTTTCTAAGGATATGGCAACCCCGACTTATTGGAAACCCGTCGATCTCTCTCCCGCCTCGTTTGTCGCCCCCAACGCGACGGTAGTAGGAAAGGTGCGCATTGCCGAAGGGGTCAGTATTTGGTACAACGCCGTCGTTCGCGCCGACGTAGTGGAGATCGATCTCGGGGCGTATTGCAACGTGCAAGACGGGGCGGTGTTACACGGCGATCCTGGCGAACCGTTGGTTATCGAGGAGTACGTGACGATCGGTCATGGGGCGGTGATTCATAGCGCCCATATCGAACGGGGATCTCTGATCGGCATTCAGGCAACGGTTCTCAACGGCGTGCGGGTGGGGGCTGGTAGTATCATCGGTGCGGGGGCGGTGGTGACGAAGGACGTTCCACCGCGATCGCTCGTTTTAGGCGTTCCGGGGAAAGTGGTGCGTCCGGTTTCGGAAGAACGAGTCGAAGATTCGATCGAACACGCCCGCAAGTACGAACGTCTGGCGCGGGTTCACGCCGGAACGGGATCGGATTTGGGCTTCTACGCCAATTCGGAATCGGGGCGCGGAGAGATATAATGAGTTTTTGATGAGAACCTTTAAGATTTTTTTAAAATAGGAGACCGTCTTATGGACTTCGATTGGCGTTTGTTAGTCGTACTGGGCCCGATCGCGATCGCTCTGGGTTGGGCAGTGTTCAACATCGGTGCTGCCGCCGTGGGACAAATCCAAACTTACCTGAACCGCGAAAGCTAGAGTCGTCCGTTCGCGGCGCGATCGAACCGACTGTGTTCCACCGATGTACTAGGTGTGAAGACAGTCGGTTTTGTATTGGAGAATGGGAAGTGGCAAAATGAACCCTTGTATGTTGGCCGTGTACGTTGAAATTTTTTAATCGTCGAAATTGCGAAATTCGGGGTACGTTCTACTACTGGCATATATTCTTGGGGTCTTGTTGGCGGAAGTACGGGGAATGCCCTACGTTTGGCTGGCTAGTGGTTGTCTGTTGGCGGCGGCGATCCCTTGGATTTGGCGAACGGGACCTCGGGCAGAAGTTTGGATTTCGGTGGGGTTGGTGGGATTTGCCGCGACGCTGTATTTTCAGTTTCGGATGCCTCACCCGACTGCTACGGATGTCAGTCGGTACGCCGGAAACGAGGTGACGGTTCGCGGTACGGTCGTCGAAGTTCCGACGCTCAATCGAAAGCAAGACGCTCGCTTCGTGTTCGAGACGCGGGCGATTTTTTTGGATGACGCCTCGAAATCGGTCTCGGGAAAGCTCTACGTGACGGTTCCGATTTTGCAGGGAACGGGGCTGAAGCCGGGACACGAGGTTTCGGTAACGGGGTATTTATACGAACCCAAACCGCCCCAAAATCCGGGCAGTTTCGACTTCCGCGTCTATTTGGCTAGAAACGGCATTTTTGCGGGTTTGAAGGGAGAATCGATCGCCTGGGACACCGCTAAAGAGCCATCTGGATGGGGATGGTGGCAGTTGCGCGATCGCATCGTCCGCACGCAAGTCGAACGGTTGGGGGTTCCCGAGGGAACGCTGCTGAGTGCGATGGTGCTGGGGCGGCGAGCGGTGGATTTACCTTATGAGGTACGCGATCGCTTTGCGAGGGTGGGGTTAGCTCACGCGTTGGCGGCGTCGGGATTTCACGTGTCGCTGATTTTGGGGGCGGTGTTGGGGTTGGGGCGCAATTTGGGCGATCGCGCGAAGGTTGTCCTCGGGAGCTTCACGTTATCGATTTATGTGGGTTTAGTGGGGTTTCAGGCGTCAGTGTTGCGGGCGGCGTTGATGGGATTTGCGGGGTTGTTGGGACTGGCGACGCGACGCCGCGTCAATCCGGTAGGAGCGTTGTGGGTGGCGGCGACGTTGCTGTTGGTGGTGAACCCGCTGTGGATTCGGGATTTGGGTTTTCAGTTGAGTTTTTTGGCGACGCTGGGGTTGGTGGTGACGGTTCCGCCGCTGGTGAAGCGGTTGGATTGGCTTCCTCCGGCGATCGCACCGTTATTGGCGGTTCCCGTGGCTGCCATGATTTGGACGCTTCCGATTCAACTTTTCGCGTTCGGACAAATGCCCGTTTATAGTGTCGTGGCGAACGTGGTGACGACGCCGCTGTTGTCGGTAGTGACGTTGGGGGGATTTGCGAGTGCGTTGGCGGCGTTGGTGTTTCCGCCTGCGGGAAGTGTCATCGCTTGGGGATTGACGTATCCGATTCGGGGAATTTTAGCGATCGTCGATTTCTTCGCGATGCTTCCAAAAACGGCGATCGCCGTCGATAAAATTGCGATTTGGCAAGTGGCGATTCTCTATGGAATCCTCGGTATCGTTGGGTTGATTTGGCAATGGGAAAACCCTAAGTTTCCTAAATTCCTAGGGTTTGTCGGCTCGTTCCTGGCGGCGGTGGCGATCGCGATCGTTCCGGCGGTGGGGGAAAAGACGAATTTGCTGCGGGTTACGGTGTTGGCGACGCGAGAACAGCCTGCGATCGTGGTGCAGCAGGGATGGAAAACGACGCTGGTTCACGGGGGAGACGTGGAAAACACGCGATATGCGGTGTTACCGTTTTTGCAAAGTGAAGGCGTGAACCGCCTCGAGACGGTGGTGGCGATCGCGGATGGGGAAGGCTGGGAGTTGCTGTCACAGATGTTACCGACCCGTCGAGTGTACGGGGTGGAAGACTCGCTGTCAGTCGAGGCGGACGTGGAGGAATTTGAGGAAATTCGGGTCGAAGACATGGCGGTGCAGTCTCTCTCGTCTCATCCGGAAGTGTTGCAGTTGTCAGTGGGCGGCGAAACCTGGACGATTTTGGGAGATGCGACGCGAGAAGAACAGGCGAGGATGTTGTCGTCGGGGGAATTGTCGGCGGTGTCGGCGATGGGGTTTTGGGGGCGATCGCTCGATCTGCGAATGTTGGATCCCACATTCCGCACTTCAAATGTAGTGTATAAGTAGTATAAAGTGAATCGGAAAGGAATTAGGTATTTCGACTCAGCCAACTGACCCCTTGACTTGAAAATAACATTCAAGAGCCAACTGACTTGACAAAAATAGTAG
>NZ_JAQNCQ010000306.1:0-18032 GCF_028368005.1 Geitlerinema sp. CS-897
AGCTTCCCAATTGAATCGGTAATCGCCGACGAAAATCCAAGGTTTTTGAGCTTCTCGATCGGAAAACCTTGCACCATTTTCTGAAAAAAAGTCCCAAAATCCTTACTGGGTCTACATTTCAGTTTTGTTCAGCAAGCCCTGAGTAAAGCCAGAAGCTGGACTAGAAAAATATTTCCGAATTTTTGGAATAAAAAAAGCGCAAGATGGGTGCATCTCAAAAATGTAAATTCATCGGATACAAGCTGATACGGAATCCGAATTTCAACGCTTCGACTCCGCTCAGCGTTGAGTCCGAGCGGAGTCGAGGACTCAAACACTGGTTTTGCCCAACCTGACAAGTCTTTTTATTTCCCCAACCCCCCAAAGGAGAGGCGGCTAAGGAGGGATGTGGTGAAGACTTCTTGAAACCTAGATTATCAGAAAAGGATGGAGTATGACCTACTCGAGCGAGTGGCTGTTGGATTCCACTCCGTTCCACCCGTGGACTGAGTGAAGCCGAAGTCCAACCTACCCAGACTGGACTTCTTACCCAAACTAAATGTAGAGGTCGGTGGGCATTGCCCACCCTACACATGGATGGTGCAACCGGCTAAAAGCGAAATTCATAACGCAATTCTACAAAATTAAAACCGGGAATATTATCCGTTTCCAAATTGCCCGTACCTTGCAATAACAATCCGCTCGAGCCGTAACTGTAAGTTAACCCCAAGAGCGAATTTTCGTTTAACTCGTAAATCGCTTCAATTTGTCCCGGCGGAAAGACACTGAGGCGATCGAGTCCGATCGCCTGTCCGAGACGGTTGGCGGTGCGATCGATATCCAATAACACCTCCGTCAGCGTCGGTTCTACGACAAACCGCAAAAAGGCAAACTCAAAAAACTCCGTCCCGCGCAACTTAGAAATTTGGTCGATCGTGGTGAGAACCTGACCCCCCAACAACGACACTAACTCCCGTTCGCTACGTTCGGGAACGCTTGTTAACTGCACCGTTTGCAACAACTGCGAGTTTTCAAACGCCGAAATATCTGCGGCTTCGCTCGACAACACGGCTTTCAAAAGCTCCTGGGCGCTCGCCTCGATCGAAACGCTCACCAACGTTTGTTGCGATTGGCGGTTGGGAAGAACCGTCGTATCGGGAACTTCGTTTCCATCGCGATCGCGATCGAGTAGGGGGTTGCGCCGTTCCTCGTACACCAGCGTCGAAACCTGCAAATCCAACAAAGGATCGAGAAGTCCCCGTTCGGGAACGAACGTCACCGTTTGCGGTCGTCCGGGGGCGACGAAGAACAAACTACTAAACAGATCGATCTGTCCGCGATCGACGCTTATCGTACCTTCGGGTCGCAAATTCTCCAAATTCCCATCGACAGCCCCGTTAACCGTCAAATCTCCCGACACCCGAAAATTAAACTGCGGAAGCGGGTTCTGAATGCGGAAGTCTTCCCCCAACACGACCCGAACGTTATCGAGAATTGGAATCACCGGCGGCGGTGCGGATTCTTCCCGTACCGTCCACTGGGCGGACACGGGAATCGCCCCTTCGACGACGCCCCCAGTCGGTACCGATACGCGCCCCTCCGAGAGTGCGATTTCTCCCGTCACTACGGGGGTTAACGCCGTGCCGCGAACCGAGACGAATCCATCTAATAAGCCATCGTACAGCCCCGCTAGCTCGATGTTGCCGTTGTCCACCTTCAGCGTCAAGGGATTTTCCGAGTCCATCTCGGGAACTAAAAACGGTAACGCTCCCGAGAGCGAAAACGTTCCGTCGGCGACTTTGGCAATTAAATTATCGATCGCCACTCGCTCTTGCGTGATGAGAACGCGGCCGTCAATTTGCGCGGGGGCTTGAGGTAAAGCAGCGGCGCGTACCGTGGCGTCCTCGAGAACCACCTCGCCATCGGCGGACAACGCCTGCAAAATGCGATCGAAATCCCCCGACGTCACCTCCACCAAATCCAGCGACGCCGCCAACTGTACCGATCCCTCACCCTCCGTCCAGACGACCTGTCCGTTACTCAACGCCTCGAGTAACTCGAATCCCGGCGTGTCGATCGCCAAGCGTACCTGCGCCACCGCGTTATCTTCCGTCCAGGGGTAGGGAACCCGCGCCGAGATCCGCGTCCAGGTGGGGGCGAGGGTGGCAAACTCGAACAGGTCGTTATCGTAACGGAATTCTCCAGCCAACGTATCGACAGGACGGCCGTTGAGGGTCGGCGAGTCTAAGGATACCCGACCGGCGATCGCGGGGTTTTGTAACGTACCGCCAATTTCGGCCTGGGCGTTCGCCATCCCCTCGAGATCGATCGGAAACTCGACAAAATCACGCACCGTATTCAAATTTAAATCGACGAGTTCGACCGTTCCCGAAGCCGTCGTGGGAGAGAGTTCTCCCACCAAAGACGCTCGCGCCCCGTCAAGTTCGACCTGCGCCGTTTCCACCGTCAGCACTTCGTTACGATAGTTGGCACGAACGAGAATTTCGTCGATTTCGATAATCGGCGCGTCTTCGATAAAAAATCCTAGAACGGGACTGAGGGCGGGAAAAGACGGTCGTGCTTGCCACGTCCAATCTCGCGCCTCCAAAGCGGCGTTTACGTCGGGATTTCCCAGAGTTCCGCCTACCGTGACTCGAGCGTCGTAAGTGCCTCGCACGTCGGCCAGACTAGGGGGGGCGGGTTGTCGCAGGGCGGCCGCCCGTTCTTCCACCAACTCGCTAATTTTATTAAAAACGCTCAACTGCTCGAACAAACCGCGATCGGGAATTCCCACCGGGTCGGCTTGTAAGTCTTCGGGATTCAAACTGGGGGAGGCCAAACCTCGCGCCACGATTTCCTCGATTTCGTACCAGGCGACGGTGGACAGCAAATCCCCCACTCGTCCTTCGTCTACCGTTAACTCGGCGTTGACTGGGGCTTGGTTCAACTGCGCTGGAGTGACCTGTCCCCGCACCAAAGCGACTAAATCCACATCGGTACGAGCGTTGAGGATAAAGCGGGTGTCGCCGAGTTGCAATAACGCGTCGTCGATTCGGGCGATACCGTTGGTATATCCGAAGTCGGCGATCGCTGCCTCCGCTCGAATATAGCCGACACCCGGATCGGCGATCGCGACGTTTCCTCGAGATTCCAACGTAAACAAATTGGCTGAAATCGCCGCCGTCACCTGTCCGTCCACATCTCCTTCAATGCCCAAGGGTTGCCCCGGTACCACGTTCAGCAGGGCTAAATCGAAGTTTTGCAGGCGCAGGTCGAACACGTCCCCCTCGCGATCGCCGATGGCTAACAACGGTGTGGCGGTCTCTTCGCCCTGGCGGATTGCCAACGCCGTCGGGAGATAGGGCAACAAACAGGCGTTTCCTCGGGTGCAAGGGGCGAAACTTGCGGCGATGCGATCGCGGCTTCCTCGAAGGTCGATGGCCACTCGTTCTCCCGTTCGTACCACCACGCCACCCGCCATCACGTCGTCAAAGGCGATCGCGTTCACGGCAAAGTCGCGCAGTTGCAAGTTTCCCGTCAAATCCAAACTTCCCGCCGCCAAGGGATCGCGAATTAAATTTCGTCCCCGAAACTGTCCGGTAAAGTCTGCTTGTCCGGCGATGTTAACGGCGTTGGGGCGATCGAGCGTATCTCCCACGAAGACATCGGCAATGAGTAGGGTAAGGGGCAAACGACGCGACTGATAGTTGGCATCGATCGCCAACTCGGCCGCCAGATCGGGCGCACTCGCCAAATCTGTAAACAGCAGCGTTCCTCGGGTGTTTAAGGACTCTTCACCCAATGCCACCGATACGCCATCTACGCTAACGGGAACGGGAACCGCCCCGAGGCGCAACAGAGGAGCGATCGCCCCGGACAAATTCGCCCGCGCGGTTAACGGGGTGGGAAACCGAGGACTCGTCACGATTTTGTCCCCCACCAACTGCGTGACGAGATCGTCGGTCACCGTGAGTCCCGCCGTCGTCGCAACGTCCCAGCGTCCCCCGTCTACCCTGGCCACAACGTCGGCCGTTCCGTCGTTGACGGCCAGTTGCGCGTTCGCCTCGACGACGGGATTCAACCCCGTAAAATCCTGCGTTCGTGCCGCTGCCAGCAACTCGTCGGCCGTCAAGCTCGCCCGTGCTGTTGCCCTCGACAGCACCAGGGGAACGGGAATTTCGGGAAAATAGGAACTGATGGAAATCGAGGACGCGTCGGCGACTGTGGCGATCGCCCCGTTGCTTAACCCCACTCGGGCGTCTACCATCCCGTCGGCCACCGCTACGTCAGCCTCTGCCACCAACTCGATACCGCTGAGATCCTGAGTTTCCGCCGCTGCCAACACCGCACCGATCGAGGTATCGACTCGCGCCGTCGCCCCCAACACCGTAACGGGAACGGGGAGATTTCCCGCGATCGCCCCGACGGAAATCGACGAAACGTCTGCCGTCGCCGTCACGTTCCCCTCCCTCACCTGCGCCCGAGCGATCGCCGTTCCGTCCGCGATCGCCAAGTTCGCATCGGTCGCCACGTCGATACCGCCAAACTCCCGAGTTTGCGCTGCCTGCAACAACGCGTCGATCGAACTGTCCACCGTCGCCCGCCCGTCCCGCAACGCCACCGTCACCGGTAAACTGTCCGCGATCGCGTTGGCTGAAATATTTGCCGCCTCTGCGACGACATTCACGTTACCGCTTTCGACATCGGCCCGGACGCCGACCGTGCCGCCATCGATCGCCAATCCGATATCGGCGATTCCGTATAGCATATTTAGGTCAAAATTGTCAAGTCTTCCCGAGACGTTCGCCCGCAATTCTGTCAGCGAGGCGTTAACCGGCAGGGGCAAAAACGGCGAGAGGTCGATGGGAGTCGCGGAAACGTCAACATCCCAGTTTCCGGCGTCGAGATCGGCCTGTCCCGTCGCCGCGATCGTGCCGCCCCCAGCGCGAACCTCTGCCGTTTCGAGCCGAAGGCGATCGTCGCGAAACTGGACTTCTCCAAACGTCGAAACCGTCCCCACCTCGGTAACGGCCGCCTCCGGCGTTTCCCAGACCAAGCGAGCGCGGGGATCGTCGAGGGTTCCGCCCACCTCCGCCTCGGCCGTCAACAACCCCACCGTTACCTCGGGAGGTAGGAGTCCGTAAGGGGCGAGAAGTTCGTCGATCGGCAGCTCAGTTTGAAGGTCGAAGTTCAGCGATACCGGAGCCTCTGAATTTTCTCGAGTCAGCGATCGAATATCGACCTGACCTCGGGCGACGACGCGGCCGCCCGCAGCGGGGGTCACGCGAAAACCGTTGAGGGTAACGCGGGACAAATTCGCCGACAGGTTCGCCCGCACCTCTTGTAAAACCGTTGCTTCGATCGCGATCGCCTCCGTATTACTCAACGCTAACGTCGCTTGCGGGTCGTCGATCGCCCCCGTCACCGCGAGGTTGGCTTGTAGCGTTCCCGAAACTGGGAGTTCGGGCAGATCGAGCGTCACTAAATCCCGAACGGAATCGAGGGCAACCGGCAGAACGACGACCTCGAGATCGTAGCCCGTTTGCCAGTCGATCGCCCCCATCGCTCGAACGGCGAGCGTTCCCGTCTGCGCCTCGACCGCCTCCAGCACCACGCGATCGCCCTGGAAGCGAACGAACCCCTCCGCCGTCAGGGGACGAGCCAAGGGATCGAGGGCGATCGATAAGTTCTCTAACGCCAGCGTGCCGCGAATGTCAGGCAATCGGGACGGATCGAGATCGTCTAAGGTTTGCAAGGGCGACGACACCAACCGAACCGACGATCGATCTTGCGGTTCGGTGTCTTCCTCCGTTTCGCCGTCGTCGAACAACCACTCCAAACTCGGAACTTCGATCTGTAAATTGGCGTTGACGTTTCCGCTCTCGATCCGCACCGTTTCCGTAACCTCCTCGGGAAGAAGCTGCGTCAACTGCGACAGTTCTAAATTCCGAACCTGCGTGCTGAGGCGACTTTCAAAGCTTTCCAACTGCGTTTGACCCTCGATGGCCACCTCCCCGTCCGGCAATTCCACCCTCACGTCGTAGCGAGCGAGTTGTAACTTTTGCCGCAGTTGCGCTGTTCCCGACAACTCCACCTCAAACGGCGTCGTTTGCCCTCGAGGAACCAGACGAACCATCCCGTCGTCGATGCGGAGATTAATTTGGGGATCGATGGGAAGTTCCCGCTCGTCCTCGGGCGGTTCGGGAAGGTTCAAATCCAGCGTCAACCAGGTGCCGTCGTCCGCTTGTTCGGCGTAAATGTCCGGTTCGACGAGGGTGAGACTGAGGGGAAGCCGTCCCGAGAGCAAAGCCAGCAGATCGTACCGCACCCGAATGTCCTCGACACTCACGCGGTTGGCGTTGTCTTCCGTTTCGGGAATCGTCAAACCATCGAGTCGAATCCCCGCCAACGAAAACCCTTCGACTTCACCGATTTCTACTGGGCGGTTGAGGAGGTTTGTCAGTTGCGTTTCGAGCAGTGAAGGCAGTTGCGATCGCACCCAAACCTGCAATCCGGCATACCCCACTCCCCCCACGACCAATACCGTTCCACCCGCGATCGCGAGCGACTTCGGACGAGTAACTCGTTTCCAGAAGCGGCGCACGCCATCGGAAGTGCGAGACTCCGACTCAGGCGGGGAGTCCGGGGGAAGATTCGCCATGACTAACACCCTCGACGATCGAAACTTGAATTAATTGTTAGAGCGGCCGGTGCGATGGAATGAAGAGAACCGAAAATCGCAAACTAACGAGCGCGATCGGGCGATGTAGACGCATTTAGAAGCCCGTAGAAGACGGTCTCGTCTGACTGTACCCAATTCGATCGAATTTGTCCATCTCGGGAGAACCTTTGTTATCCTGGTTTATCCCTTAGCGATCTCGCTGTCGTGTTGTCGGTCGTCTCAAATGCGATCGAAAATGTAGCCGCGATCTCAGCGCCGACAGCCAGATCGGGATATGGTAGTTGTGTGGGTGTTCGCCAATCGCCGATGGATCTTCTAGAGTATCAAGCCAAAGAGCTATTTCGCGAAACGGGCATTCCGGTACTGCCCTCTCAAAAAATTCGCCATCCCCAAGATTTGAAGGGGTTAAAAATTCCCTATCCCGTCGTGTTGAAATCGCAAGTGCGCGTTGGCGGACGCGGTAAAGCAGGAGGCGTTCGCTTCGCCGCCAACACGATCGACGCGATCGCCGCCGCTCAAGCCATCTTTCACTTACCGATTCAGGAAGAATATCCCGACGTTCTCTTAGCCGAAGCCAAATACAACGCCGATCGCGAATTTTATCTTGCGATTCTCCTCGATCGCTCGGCGCGTCGTCCAGTTCTCCTCGGTTCTCCTTACGGCGGTGTCGAAGTCAATTTCGATCGCGACACCATGCAGCGAGTGGTTGTCAAAGAAGACTTTTCACCCTTTTACGCCCGACGTCTGGCCTTGAAAATGGGCTTGCGAGGAGAAGCGATCGAAGCCGTCAGCGCGATCGTCGAAAATATGTATCAGCTTTTCGTGCAGAAAGACCTCGACCTCGTCGAAATTAACCCCCTCGGCATTCGCGATACTGGCGAAGTCATGGCACTCGACGGGAAAATCACGGTCAACGACGAAGCCCTCAGCCGTCACGAAGACCTCGCTCGATTGGTTCACGAAAGCCACCTCGATTCAGAACTCTCTTCAGAAACTGCCTTTCTCAACACCGAATACGTCTCACTCGACGGCAACATCGCCATCGTCTGCAACGGGGCGGGACTCACCATGTCCACCCTCGACCTCGTCTGTCAAGCCAAAGGCAAACCCGCCAACTTCCTGAACCTCGGCAGCGAATTATGTTGGCGAGAAGCCAAACTTCCCCTCAAAGAACGCCTCAAAATTGGCTTAGAACGAGTCACCAAAGCCTCGCGAGTCAACGTCGTTCTCGTCAACCTCATCCTCGGCGTCACCTCTTGTAAAGATATCGTCGATACCCTCATCGAAGTGTCCGAACGCAAACAGAGCGATCGCACCTATCGTTGGATAGTCCGTCCCATCGGCAGCGACTGCGACATCGCCCAAAAAGCCTTCGCCGACACCGACATTACCGTTCTCGAGAATCTCGACGAAGCTGTCGCCCTAGCCGTCAAAGCCAAAAAATAACAGTTACCCGTCACCCGTCACCCGTAGGGTGCGTGACTTGAAAAATCGGGTGTCGAACGTGAGACCAACAAACCGTCACGCACCGCCAATGTACTCCCTTGCTCCCCCTCTCCCCCTCTCCCCCTCTCCCTCTCTCCCCCTCTCCCTATGCGGTTCACTTCCGACACCAAAGTTCTCATCCACGGCATCACCGAACCCCTGGCCGCCACCCATACCGTCTTGATGAAAGAATACGGTACCCAGGTCGTGGCGGGAGTTGCCCCCGGCCACGGCGGTAAAACTCAGAACGGCGTACCGATTTACGACATGGTAGAAGAGGCGGTTAAAGAGCAAGGCCCCATCGACGCCGTAGCGATTTTCGTCAAACCCTTCCTCGTTCTCGACGCCGCCTTAGAATCGATCGCCGCAGGCATTCGCAAACTGGCCATCGTCACCGAAGGAATGCCCCCGATGGACATGGTACGCTTAGTTCGCAAGGCTGACATTACTGACACTCTCGTCGTCGGCCCCACCAGTCCCGGCATCATCGTTCCCGGTCAAATTCTCCTGGGAACCCACCCCGCCCAGTTCTACACCCCCGGTTCGGTAGGAATTATCAGCCGCAGCGGAACTCTCACCTATGAAATCGCCCTCTCCCTCACACAAGCTGAGTTGGGACAGTCTATCAGTGTGGGAATCGGCGGAGATGGAATTCTCGGTTCCTCCTTCGCCCAGTGGCTGCAAATGCTCGACGAAGACGATCGCACGGAAGTCATCGTCCTCGTGGGCGAAATTGGCGGTTCCACGGAAGAAGACGCCGCCGAATACGCCGCCGAAGCCATTGACACCCCTACAATCGCCTACGTCGCCGGACGCTTCGCCCCCAAAGGAAAACGCCTCGGACACGCCGGAGCGATCGTCGCCGCCCACCTCAGCGGAACGCAACAGTACACGGGAACGGCTCTCCTCGAAACGGACATCGGTACCGCCGAACATAAAATCGAGGCGTTTAAAAAGGTCGGTATTCCCGTCGCCACCCGCCCTTCAGAAATTCCCGCCTTGGTGAAGAAGGCTTTGAAGAAGAAATGATGAGGAGTCGTAGGGTGCCGTGACGCGGCCGAAAAATGTGGGACGAAGTCAGAACGATGAGATGTTACCGCGTCACGCACCGCCCCCAACCGGAAGATGATGAGATGATGAGGAGTCGTAGGGTGCCGTGACGCGGCCGAAAAATGTGGGACGAAGTCAGAACGATGAGATGTTACCGCGTCACGCACCGCCCCCAACCGGAAGATGGGGAGATGATGAGTCGTAGGGTGCCGTGACGCGGCCGAAAAATGTGGAACGAAGTCAGAACGATGAGATGTTACCGCGTCACGCACCGCCCCCAACCGGAAGATGATGAGATGGGGAGATGATGGGATGAACGATCGAAACGCTGCGTCGAAAGGGTTTCGCTGGCTCGATAACGATACCGTCGCCGCTTGGACGTTTCTGGCACCGGCGTTACTGTTGCTGTTGGCGTTCGTTATCGGACCGATCGGCTATCTCGTCTATCTCAGCTTTACGACAGGGAGTTTTACCCAAACTGGAACGCGATGGGTGGGACTTCAGAATTACTGGCGATCGCTCGTCTCTCCCGATTTCTGGCAAGTTGTCGGAAATACACTCTATTTCTCCGTCGCCACCGTGGTTCCCAGCATTGCGATCCCTCTGGGATTGGCGGCCTTGCTCGATCGCATTCAAACCTTTCGCGGCTTCCTGCGAAGTGCCTATTTTATCCCCTCGATTACCTCCACTGTCGCGGTGGGTTTGGGGTGGCGTTGGCTGTTTCAAACCGACGGCCCCGTCAACCACTTTCTCGAAATCTTTGGAATCGATGCGATTCCCTGGTTGGGAAGTCCCGTGTGGGCGATGCCCGTGTTAATTTTACTGAGTATCTGGAAACAACTGGGTTTCAATCTGGTGTTGTTTCTGGCGGGATTGCAAACGATTCCCCAATCCCGTTACGAAGCGGCAGAATTGGACGGAGCGACGCCGTTACAACAATTCTGGCACGTCACGATTCCCGGTTTGCGCCCCACGTTGGTTTTCGTCATCGTCACCACCACTATTTTTACACTTCGCAGTTTCGAGCAAGTGTACGTCATCACCGGAGGCGGACCGCTCAATTCCACGAATATCTTGGTGTATTACATTTACGAACAAGCCTTCGCCTTATTCGATTTGGGATACGCCGCCGCTGCTGCAACGTTGTTGTTAATGGTGGTGTTAGTTTTGGTGTATTTGCAGTTGAAATTGACCAGCGAGGATAATTGATAATTTTTTATCACATCATCAGATCGTCACATCATCTCCCCGTTGGGGCGGTGCGTGACGCGGTAATATTCTATTGACCTGACTTCGACCAACATTTTTCGGCCGCGTCACACACCCTACGCCTCTCCTCATCATCATCTCTTCATTTTCCTCGGTCTTCCGCCTGCGTCGAACGTCCATAGGGCGCGTTTGTGTTCGTCGCCGTAACTGATGTGAATGGGGCGATCGCTCCCGTAATAATATAAAGAATCGAAGGGAAGTTCGCGATCGCAAATCCAATCGACAAGGCGATCGCTGGCTAAATTAACAATATAAAAATCACAAGCCGCCCCCGGTCGTTTACAGTAATAATTGCCTTTGGTATTCTTCTCAAATGCCATGTGTTGGTCGAGGTTGGGTGCAACGCGGCCGTGACGGCGGCCAGTTGCGGGATCTTTGCGTTCGAGATATCGTTTGAGATCGGCAGAGCAAAAGCCGTAAGTTAACCCGAAGCGATCGCGACCGAATTCGTCGATAACAGGATCGACAATCTCCTCGACGAGACGGTACAACGCCGGAAGGGTTTCATCCGGGTTTTTCGGAAACGGATCGATGCGATCGCGGTATTTATGGTAAGTTTGCGTACAGGTACAAACATCGTGGAGGGTTAGATATTTGCCGAGTTTGAGGTTTCCCAGTTCCACAGTTCTACGAATGCCTCGTATCGGGGTACTGTTTGTTATTTTAGTTTGGCTTTTGGCGGCCTGTTCGTCGGTGCCAGTGTTGTTCGATCGCGACCTTATCGAACGGGCGATTTTACTGCAATTTCAGCAAAATCAAGAACACCTCGCTTCACAACTCAAACTCTCGCAAACGCCCGATTGGTCGGTCGATCGCGTGTCAGTGGATTTTAACGAACCTCTCACAATTCAAGACTTGCCCGCTTATCACCTCAAGGGAACTTACAATTTAATTGTAGATTTGCCCACGGGACGGAAAACTCGTAAAAAACAGCCGTTCGACTTATATATTCAAGGACAAAAAGAAGGGAAAACTTGGCGTTTGGCGCGGTATTTTAGAAGTAAAAACGAATCCGAACCGACCTGGAAAACCTACCTGATCGCTCCCGAAAACTACTAAATTGGGAAGATTCATTAAATTAAGTAAGATTTAAAATATTACCTAGCACGGTCGATTATCAATTGAACTCGTCCGTCGGCGTGTGTCACCCATCCCGTCGCTTCTTGCAGGGGCGATCGCTCTTCTTCCCGTGACTTCTCCGCTTCAGTTGTTTCCCCCAACGGCTTGGGTTCCCAGCGAGAAAACCCGCCCACCGTCACGCGATCGGGCGTTTCCCGCGACAGTCCGCCCCGTCCCGTAACCACAAACCGACTCCCCGATCGCAACGCCGAACAGCCATCGGCCACCAACCCGGACAAATCCACGACTTCTGACGAGAGTTCCACCAACGGCGAATTGGTCTCCACCTCCGGTTCTCGCAACTCCACCACACCGCTAAAAGACGACCCTAACGCCGAGGTTGCAGTAATATCGCTTTCTGGAGTAAGTTGCGATCGAAACGCCGTTCCGAACACCCCAGCCGCCTCGATTTGAATGCGTCCGCCGAAGCTGTTGAGGGCGTTAGCGGTAATGTCGCTGTCGTCCAACGCCACCAACGTCTCGGTGTCGATCGCGATATTTCCCCCCGGTTCCGTTCCTCGGGCGTTAGTGGAAATGCGACTTCCCCCAAACAGCCGCAGATCCGCCAAGTTCAAACGCAAACTTCCCGCCCCCGACGCACTGTCGCCGCGAATGCGTCCCCCGGATTCTAGAGTCAAACGGGAGGTGTCGATCGCCAAAGATCCCGCCTCACCGCGATCGCTACTGCTGACCGTCAGTTCCGCCCCGTCGCGCACGAGGATGCGATCGCCGTTGACGAGCAAATCTCCCGCCGCACCGCCCCCTTCCGAACTGCTAAATACACCGCTGGGAAAGCGGGTTTGCGACTCGTTCACGAAAAAATCGCGGTTTCGCACTTCCACCGCCGCCGTGGAACCGCTTAACTCCATCTCCGAGACGTTCAACACCACCCGTCCCCCGTCGCCGCCGCTGAAGGTTCCCGCACTCACCTGTCCGCCGTCTCGCGCCACCAATCGGGGCGTTTCCACGAACAAATCTGCCCCCGGTGCGTCGCTAAAGGTGGTGGTGGAGAGGGTTGCGGGAACGCCGTTTTCGTCGGTTCCGATGAGTTCGATCGCCTCTGTCGCCCGCACCGTCAGGGTTCCCGCAGCACTGGTTATCGCGTCGCCTCCCGTTCCCGTGGAAATTGCGCCCCCCTCCGCCAAACGCAAAATTCCCGTATCGACGGTTATCGTTCCGCCGCGTCCCGTACTTCCGGCTTCCGAGGTCGTGACGATGACGCTGTTGAAGGTTCCCGCGTTGACGCCGCGCACTTCCAAAACGTTCGATCGCACCGCAATACTCCCCGCATCGCCACCCCCAAGAGTAAACGAGAGAATTTGCGCCCCGTCCGCGATGAGAATGCGATCGGCGTCCAACTCGATGCGTCCGCCGTTTCCCGTCGCTGGGGCGAAACTCGACCCCGACCAACTACTATCGCGGGTTTCGATTTCCCTCGCCCGAACCGTAAAGGTTCCTGCATTTCCCGCCCCGAAGGTATCCGCCCCGACGATCGATCCCTCTTCCACCACCAAGCGATCGCTTTCGATGAAAACGTTTCCGCCGTCCCCACTCGCCCCCGGCCCCACCGCCGCGAAAAAACCACTCGCAAAAAAATCTTCTCCTGGGGCGATTCCCCGCACGTCCACCAACGCCGTGGTACGAATTTCGATCCCGTCTCCCGGTGCGTCTCCTAGAGTATCCGCCAACAGCGTCGAACCGTCCGCTAAAAACAGATTGCGGCCGATAACCGTCAAATGTCCGCCACCGTTCCCGCTGACATCCACCGAAGACGCCGCCGACAGACGAATCTCGCCCCCAGTTGCAGCAGAAACCGAATTTTCGTCGAAATTCCAAGTTCCCCCCTTCAGAGACACCAGAGAAATCGACCCGTTAGCGGCGGTGAGATTCCCCCCAGTCATGGCGATGTCACCGCCGATCAGTTGTAGCGTCGCACCGGGAGACACCGCAAATCCTAGGGCGCGATCGTCGCGGACGGTGGAAAAGTCGTCGGCGAAAGAGAGGTTGTGACCGCTTCCTGTGACGGCGATATTGCCAGAATTCGGCCCCATCTGCACTCCCAGGGGAACGGACACCGACAGCAGGGGCGGATTGTCTTCGAGAATACTGGGAAAACTGGAACCGTCGGAGAACAGCAGGCGATCGCCCGTCGTCCCGAAAAACGACCCACCGATATCGAGACGGGCGTTATCGCCGAGGGTCAGCCCGTTACGATTGAGGAGATAGAGGTTTGCGACGCCGTTGGCGCGAAGAGTTCCGTCGATAAACGAGGGCGCGTCCCCCGTTACCCGCGTAATAATGTTGGCGATCGCGGCGGAATTCTCGAACTGGGCGATCGCCCCCGTTTCTAAATCGAACTGAGAAAAGCTGTGAAACAGATTGTGTCCCGCCGTCGTTCCCCCCGTAATGCGATAGAGGCGGTTATCGATTTCAACGGTGGAAGGAACGGGAAGAGAAGCATCGGGAACGATTTGCGCCGCACTGGGTTCGGACAACACCCCCAAAACGAGGGCGAGAAGAGAAACCGTGTTCGACGGCCTAAAAGTGCGGCGAACTCTCATAAACCGATACCAGAAGTAGTGTTTCAGGGAGATGAGGTCATAGGATCTCTCCCCCTCTCCCCCTCTCCCCCTCTCCCTTACTCCCCCTCTAATCCTCTTCGTCCCCTTCCACCTGGGCGCGATACTCTTCAGCGGTGAGGGTTTCCTCTAATTCGTCGTCGGGGTTGTCGAGACGCACCTTTAACAACCAGCCTTCCCCGTAAGGATCTTCAGACAGTTGTTCGGGAGATTCGATCGCTTCTTCGTTGCGATCGGTGACGGTTCCAGAAATCGGGGCGTACAGGTCTTCGACAGCTTTCACCGATTCGATCGAACCGAAGGTTTCTCCTTTTTCGACAGTATCGCCCACGTCCGGTAATTCCAAGAACACGATATCGCCCAACTCATCGAGAGCGAAGGCGCTAATACCGATCGTGGCGATTTCTCCGTCGAGGCGAACGTACTCGTGAGAGTCCAGATATCTGAGATCCTCGGGATATTCTAATGCCATAAGACTGTCTAGCAGTGGGGTCGCTATCAATATACTGGAATTTCCTGCTAGACGGAACGCCTCTGACGGCTTAACGCACCAGTTCTGGCTGTGGCGTCTCGGTTGTAGGCGTGGCGTCTTCAGACTGTTTCTGCGCCAGGTACACCGCCAATTGCGCCTCGATTTGGTCTTTGACGATTTGGCGGTACTCTAAAAAGTGTTCGGCTTGGGCGCAAACGGAGAGGTAACTGCTGATTCCGCCTCGGTTGTGGCGGTACATCAGCCAGAGGTTGCGCCAAAACTGAAACCGGGTTTTTCGCAGGATTCCTTGACGCCAGGCGATCGTCAGTAACGCCCGAACGACCACCCAAGAGGTGTTTTTCTGGGTGGCTTTCCCTTTGTGGGGATAGGTGGCTTCACCGAGGAAGCGGAAATGGCGATAGGTGCGATCGAGAAACGCCGCCGGGTCGTACAATCGCCAGAAGGCGTCGATATACTCGTGGGCGATGTCTTCTAACGGACGGGTGGGGACGAAGTTCATCAACGTGGTTTGGTTGATGTTGGCGTTTTTCTCCCGCAGGCGTCCTTCTTTTTCTAAACGATGCCACAACGCCGTATCGGGAAGGGCTTGCAGCATACTGAATAAGGCGGTGGGAATGGCGGTTTTTTCGACGAATTCCACGATGCGATCGCCCGCCCCGGCTTTTTCGCCGTCGAAGCCGATGATGAATCCCGCCATGACGCGCAAGCCGGATTTCGCAATTTGAATTACGGCGTCGCTGAGAGGATCGCGGGTGTTTTGATATTTCTTGGTGGTGGCGAGGCTGTCGGCGTCGGGGGTTTCGATGCCCAAAAACACCGATCCGAAGTTACAGGCTACCATCATATCCATCAATTCTTGGTCTTTGGCCAAATCGACGGAGGCTTCGGTGGCGAAGGAGAAGGGATAGTTGTGTTCCACCATCCAGGGTTGTATGGCTTTCAGCAGCAGTTTGACGTTGCGTTTGTTTCCGATGAAGTTGTCGTCTACCAGGAAGATGCTGCGACGCCACCCCAATTCGTAGAGGCGATCGAGTTCGGCGAGAAACTGTTCGGGGCTTTTGGTGCGCGGTTTGCGTCCGTAGAGGACGATAATGTCGCAAAACTCGCATTGGAAGGGACAGCCTCGGGAAAATTGCACCGACATTTCGGCGTAGGCGTCGAAGTCGAGGAGATCGAAGCGGGGAACTGGGGTTACCGTAACGTCGGGTTTTTCGCCGTTCGATCGAAATACGCCGCTGGTTTCGCCACGGGCGATCGCCTCGACGAACATCGGTAAGGTAATTTCCCCTTCGTCGAGAATGAGAAAGTCTGTCTCGACGGCTTTTAAATCCTCGGGTAACGCGGTGGGATAGGGGCCGCCCACGGCGACAGCTTTTCCGCGACGTTTGGCTTGCTGCACCTGCGCTAGCATATCGTCTTTCTGGACGATCATCGCCGACATCAACACCAAATCCGCCCAGTTCCAATCGTCTTCGGTGACATCGCCCACGTTGCGATCGACCAGTTTGAATTCCCACTCTTGCGGTAAAATCGCCGCGACGGTGACGAGTCCCAACGGCGGTAACATGGCTTTGCGGCCGATGAGTTCGAGGGTTTTCTCGAAAGACCAAAAGCTTTTAGGAAACTTGGGATACAGTAACAGAACGCGCATCGTCAACCTTTTGCTCTCCCGTGCGTGACAGCATTGCCGTCAGACGGCGTGTCAAACTTTGTTGAACTATAACACTTACAAAAAATTGCGGATTCGGCCGTACAGTAGATCGGTGAATTTCCGTGCAACCGTCGATGGCTGAAGTTGTCTTAGAAAAGGTCTACAAGCGATTTCCCCAGCGAGGCGACGCCTCGGAGGAAGCGGGGGTGTCGGTGTTGCGCGATATCGATTTGACGGTTCGCGACGGCGAGTTTTTGGTTCTCGTGGGACCGTCGGGATGCGGGAAAAGTACGCTGTTGCGGCTGATTGCGGGGTTGGAATCCCTGACGGCGGGAAAAATTTACATCGGCGATCGCCTCGCGAACGATCTTCCGCCAAAACGCCGCGATGTGGCGATGGTATTTCAGAGTTACGCCCTCTATCCCCATCTCACGGTGTACGAGAATTTAGCCTTTGGCTTGCGCCGTATGGGACGCCGCAAACCGCCGCCGTGGGAGAGTTTGGCGGTGTCTGCAACGCGGAAATTCCCGAAACCGCTGCGCTACGTGACGCCTCGGGAACGGGAAATCGCCGAACGGGTGCAGCAGGTGGCGCAAATGTTGCAAATCGAGATGTTGCGCGATCGCCTTCCCAAGGAACTGTCGGGGGGACAGAAGCAGCGGGTGGCGTTGGGACGGGCGATCTCCCGCGATCCGGCGGTATTCTTAATGGACGAGCCGTTGAGTAATTTGGATGCGAAGTTGCGTTCCGAGACGCGGGGTCAACTGGTGGAATTGCAGCGTCAGTTGGGAACGACGACGGTTTACGTGACGCACGATCGCGTTGAAGCGATGACGATGGGCGATCGCATTGCGGTGATGAACGCCGGACAACTCCAGCAAGTGGGTGCGCCGCTGGAACTGTACGAACGCCCTGCAAACCGCTTTGTGGCGGAGTTTTTGGGGTCGCCGACGACGAATTTCATTTCGGTTCGGGTGAAGGATTCTTTGAAGTTGGTCAGTTCGCAGTTTCGCTTGACGCTTCCTGGGAGTTGGGAGAAGTGGTTGCGCCACTACGACGGACAGTCGGTGTGGCTGGGGGTGCGTCCGGAACACTTGAGTTTGAGTGCAGCAGCGGCGAAAAATTTACAATTGCGGATCGATCGCCTGGAGACGTTGGGTAGCGAAACCTATGTTATCGGGAGTTCGGTGGACGATCCGTCGTTGTCGGTACAGGCGAGACTTCCCGGCGATCGACGGGTGGCGTTGGGGGATGTGATTTGGCTGGCGATCGATCCCGAACGGGTGCAGTTGTTCGATATGCAGACTGAAAGGACGATTGGATGGGTTTAGTTGAATTTATATTATGTGTTCAGATCCCCGGCATCTTGGAGATGCCGGGGATCTCGCCCTCACTCCAAAATCAAACGTTGAATTATCCGTTCGTCCACTTCACTCTCAACAAACTGACGATAATCCTCTCGTCCCGAAAACTGCGACAAAACCACATCTGGCTTCGGCAACGTTCCCCTTCGCAAGCCAACATAATCTCGATAGCTTGAAAATATCCAATCTTGCGGATGTTTCACCAAATTAGCACGAACAGGATGGGTGCATCTCACTTTCGTAAAAACACAAAAATCATGGTAAAATAATATGAGTAGATATATCTAAAAAATTTCAAAATGAACTTAAACTCCGAAGAACGAGAAAAGCTACAAGAACATCTCAAAGCGGTGGCTGACAT
>NZ_JAQNCQ010000307.1:0-34712 GCF_028368005.1 Geitlerinema sp. CS-897
CGAACAGATTAAGCGAGTCAGAATTCTCAAAAGAGCCGATGGCTTTTACGTTCAGTTCTGCATTAAGCTCGATCCGAGACTGACGGTCTCCAAACCTTTAACCCCTTCTCAAAAAGCGGTAGGTATTGATGTGGGTTTGAAGTATTTTCTGGCAGACAGTCAAGGAAATACTGAGCCTATTCCTCAATTTTATCGGAAAGCTGAAAAGCGACTCAATCGGCTCAACCGTCAAAAATCTAAGAAGTTTCGTAAAGGACAACCCCAGTCGCAAAACTATCAAAAAGCTAGACAGCGATATGCCCGCAAGCATTTAAGAGTAAGTCGGCAGCGAGAAGAGTTTGTCAAAAGAGTGGCACTCCGTCTAATCCAATCTAACGATTTGGTGGCCTACGAAGACTTAAATGTTTCGGGTCTAGTCAAAAATCGCCATCTAGCGAAATCGATTAGCGATGCCGGATGGACGTTGTTTCGTCGGTGGCTGGAATACTTTGCCGACAAATACGGGAAAATAGCGATTGCCGTACCGCCTCACAACACGAGTCAAAACTGTTCGAGTTGTGGGAAAAAGGTGCAGAAGTCTCTATCAACGAGAACCCATATTTGTCCCCATTGTGGCTTCGTCGCCGATCGAGATACGAACGCAGCGATAAACATCCTCAAATTGGGCTTGAGTAGGGTGGGGCGCACCCGAATTCACGCATCGGGAGAGATTCCCTCTGGGTTGGTTGGAGAGATCCTGTCAGCTAATGGAAACTCATAGAACGATGAATCCCCCTGCCTTTCAGGCGGGGGAGAACGTCAATCGCCACAAGATTGTCTGAACTATTGTCCGCCGATCGCGAATATTTGAGTTGCCGTCACGTTCAACTCGGGAAACAGTTTTGATGCGATCGCCTCGTCGTCGGCGCATATCCTTTCCTCGTAAAACCCTTCGTCTAAGTGCAGCACCCTCACCTTGCGATCGCGTCCGTCTACGATCCAATATTCGGGAATTTCGATCGCGCCGTACTCAGAGCGTTTGTAGCGGTAGTCGTCCACGGACGAACTGGGACTGACGATCTCGACGGCCAGGAACGGTGCAGTTTGAAACACGGCCGAGCGATCCAAGAGTTCCATTGCGGCGTCTAGAGACACCACCATCAAGTCTGACAGGCGCGATTTGGCGAGTCCCGTCCGAACTCCTGCCCCTCGAACGCACGTCCAGGGTTGCTGTAGGCGTTGAATTTCAGCGTCGAACGCTCGTTCTAAAAACTTCGCAATAAAAAAATGCCGCATCGTAGGCGGATTCATCAAACGCAACTCCCCGTTGACTAATTCGTAGCGTCGATCCGAATCGTCGAGTTGGCAATATTCTTTAAAACTCAATTGTCGGGTGTCTACTACGACGGTCATGGCGAGTTCTCCTCGGACGTCTGCGTCAATTCTACCGTGGGTAGTGATGAGGAGTAAGTGCGATTTGGATTCTTAAATCCTTCGGTGGCAAGGATTTTGGCTGAACAGCATCATTAGAGTGCAGCACTACCGTGTTAGCGATCGCCCTCTGCGGCAACCACCCCAGCAATGTGCTTGAGAACCGGCAAAACATCGTACAGTTGGTTTTCCGGCTTCGCGTAAATCGAAAAATCCGTGGAAAGACCGTATTCTGGCGTCGGTTGTCGAACTGCTTTGAGAAAAACGAAGTGGTCGCCGTTCGTCACCAGTCCGAACACCGAGCGATCGCTCTCTGGATTTCCCGCCATATACGCCAAGGTTTGTGGAATTGCCGTCGAAATCGAAAACCGCGTCTGTTTAGACTCTACCACCGCCAACCAAAACCGATTTTGCAACACGAGAATATCGATTCGACCTCGATACACTTCGTCGCGTTCCGTGACGGAGATTTCCACCGCCGCCTCCGCTTGCAGGCGAAACGGCGGATCGCAAAATCCCGCGAGATACAGCAATGGCGAAACCAGTAGCAGGTTAACCGTCGCTTCGGTTAAATTTCCTGCTGCGCTGTTGTAGAGATAGCTGGTTCGGATGCGATCGAGGGTTTGGCGATCGCTTTGGGTCAATTCCGGTAAATTTTCGTGCCACTCTGGGAAAAAGCCGAGGTTGTCGTTCTCGCGCAAGCTAAAGCGAGTTTCGACATCTCGAACAGAGGTGATGGTGTTGGCGATCGCCAGGCTTCGAGTCACGGGGGTTGAAGACAGTAGAGGGTCTGATTTTAAGATAGCTTGAATGCGATCGGTGTCGGCGAGACCCCCGGTATCTCGAAGATACCGGGGGTCTGGAACAAAAAACACCCCGAGATGGGGTGTTGCAGCAGATAGAAATCTCTTAAGAGGTGTGACTCAATCGAGCGATGTGGGTTTTATACCTTGACGTACCTAGATGATGTCCACGTCTGCCGTCGGGAAGCTACCGAGGGTAGCTGTAGGATCGAGAACGATTTGCATAAACTCACTTCCCACGCCATCAAAACCAACCGGGACGTTGATTGTTTTGGAAGCTTCACCAACAGCGAAATCGATTTGACCTGAAAAAGCAAGGAAATCTACACCAGCACTAGTTCCGTCAAACGATGGGAGAGTTGTATCAGGGGTTGCTCCGCTACCGGCTGCTGCCTGAACTGTGAAGTTAACACTTTCGGCTGCAGAGACATCACTACGGAAAACATCAACAGCAAAACGGACATCACCAGTTGAGGGATCGATATTAGTACTAGCAAAAGTCGATCCAGTGGAGACTCCGCCAGAGCCAACTGCAAAGTCACTGGTTCCGAACGAGAAGCCTGCACCCGTTGCAACAGCCGCTTGGTTGTTGATAAGCAAGTTGGCAGAATCGAGAACTTGACCCGATCCGTTTTGCAGCGTCAAGCTGGCGTTTTCAATATCGGCGAGTTCGGGGACGGCCGTGCCGTCGTTGACGATAGTAACGTCCACCGTAGCGAACTGTTGGCCGTCAGCAAACGTAACCGTTTGGTTGTCGATACGCAGGAAGTCGTCTGGACTCGTGGCGGTGGCGTCGAACGCATTGAAGTTAATGGTATCTTCGCCTACCGTGATACTGCGCTTGATGGTAATCGGCGTGGTGAAGGTTCCCAGTGCGGTTCCACCGTCTGATTCGGCAACCCCGTAAACGTTGGTCGAAGCACCAGCAACCGAGTCGAGAACGAATTCGTACTCAGCACCTCCGACGGCTCCACCACTACCGGCCGAATCGCCGATGGTGAGAACCGCCGCCGATTGACTGCCCAGAACTGCCCCGTTCGTGGGGTTAAACAGCGTCAGCGACACGGTTTTTCCATCGTCAGCAACGTTGGTCGTACCGGGGTCGGCCGGAAGCAAGACTTCAAAGGTTTTTTCGGTTTCGCCAGCGGCGAAGGTCAACAACCCGTCGGTCGTCTCGAAGAAGTCGATTCCTCCCGCCAGAGCGGGGTTGGTGACCCCCGGCGTGACTTTGTACCCCACGGAAACGGGATCTTGAGAACCGTCGGTGCGGGTAACGGTAATCAGAGCCTTTCCAGGGTTTGCAGCATCGGTACCTTCGACCCCCGTATAGGCGGCTTGGCTGAATTGGAACGCCCCTTGCGGCCCGGGGTCAGTGGTGACTCCCGTGAAGTCCGTCACGTCGAGGTCGGAGACGCCTTCGACTTTGGCGAGGAACTGGCTCGTCTGGCTGTCTTGAATCGTCGAGTTGCCGTCTGCGTCCACTTGAATGTTGAGGTCTGTAAATTGCAGACCGTCCAACATAAATTTGTCTTCGCCTTTGACAAAGTCTTTAATGAGGTCGGCATCGTCAACCGTCGGACCGCCCGTCGTCAGGGTTGCGTCTCGTCGCGACATCACGAAGATATCGTTCCCCGCACCCCCTTCGAGGGTGTCGGCACCGAGGTCGCCGAGGAGCAAGTCGTCCCCGGCTTCTCCAAAGATGCTGTCGTTGTCTTGTCCGCCGAAAATGCTGTCGTTACCGTCGCCGCCGTACAAGGCATCTTCGCCTTTGTTTCCGGTCATGAGATCGTCCCCAGCACCGCCGTAGCCGGTATCATTGCCGAGGTCGGCGAAGACGAGGTCGTTGCCGTCGTCTCCGTAGAGTAAGTCGTCGTCTCGTCCGCCGTACAGCGAGTCGAGTCCGGCATCGCCGCGCATGGTGTCGTTTCCTGCGTTCCCGAAGAGTTGGTCGTCTCCGAGACCGCCGACGACACTGTCGTTCCCCGCGTCAGCTGCAACGGCGTCGTCACCGTCGCGAGAGTCGATAATGTCATCGCCCGATAAGTCGGGTAAGAGTTCTCCTTGAATGTTGCCGCCCGGAATAATTAGATCCGGAACTAGGGTTCCTGTAATGTTCGCCATGATTCCTCCACAGGTTTAGGCATGGTTTCTGGTAGAAACACCCGTGGAAATTCTTCCTATATTTTTGAACTCCTGGGTTCGATCGCATTTGGAAATGCAATAGTTCTCAAGAAATATAGGAAAAGTAAAAAGCTCGTTGAAACTTAGAAAGAGGGCGTTTGGTTCGATCGGCAGCTTCAATATTTTTGACTTCTAAAACCTCGTGAATGTTCCCAAAAATCTCGATACGATACGAACACACTTTCCTGTTATTGCTTTTCGAGGCTCGGGTCGGGGTTCCGGAAAGTTTGAAATATTTTTTGAGACAGACGATTTCAAGGTGCTGTTGGTTGAAAACGCAACTGAGAAGAGGTGAAATCAAGGGTATTTTGAATTGATTTAATTGCGTAATTTTACGTAATTAAATCGATTATTGTGAGTTTCAGTCGTCGTCATAAAATAAAATAAAATAATTAAGAGATTGATTTTTAACAGATAATATGCTAGTCCAACGCCAATGCTAAGAATCGTAGGGTGAGCATTGCCCACCCTACAAGGATTGTGAGAATTCAGTGGTTTTCTATAAAGTTTAAATTGTCGCTACATAGCACTCGGATGGAGAAGGCTATGTTGAATCTGGAAGGCTTTTCCAAGACTTGCCATCGCTTCTTGGTGTTGGTTTAAAATCGATAAAAGCTGTCCTCGACTGTACCACGCCTCGTACTGCTCGGGTTTGAGTTTAATCGCACGTTCGTATGCCGTCAGCGCTTCTTCGTAACGCCGTAGTTTTTCTAAAACACTACCGCTTCCGTACCAGGCTTCGTAATAATCTGGCTGAATTTCGATCGCAGTGTCGTAAGATTCTAATGCACCGTCGTAATGCTGTAACTTCTCGAGTAAAACGCCTCGATTGTACCAAGCTTCGGGATTCGAGGGTTGGAGTTGTGTGACTCGTTCGTAAGACGTAACGGCAGCTTTATACCATTGTAATTTTACAAGTATCGCACCGCGATTATACCATACTTCATAGCGATTTGAATTGATTTTTGTAGCCTGTTCGTAAGCGTGAAGTGCGTCTTCGTAGCGTTCGACTTTGCTAAGAACGTTGCCGAGATTGTACCAAGATTCAAATTTCGACGGATCGAGTTCTGCGGCTCTTTGATACGCGGCGATCGCTTCGTCATATCGCTGAATTTTGCTGAGGATCGCGCCGAAATTATGCCAAATTTCTTGGCTTTTCGGTTGGAGCTGTAACGCTTTTTGATAACTCTTCAGGGCGTCATCGTAACGTTGGATTTTCCCCAACGCATTAGCGCGGTTGTACCAAGCTTCGTATTTTTTCGGTGCCAGTTGCAACGCGCGATCGTAACTGGCGATCGCCTCGGAATGTCGCTGTAACCGCCCTAACGCATTCCCCCGTCCGAACCAGGAATCAGCGCGATCGCTCTGGCGTTCGATGGCATTATCGAAACTCGTAACGGCGTCGGCATACCGGCGCAGGCGATAGAGCAAGTTGCCGCGACGATACCACGCGTCGGCGTTGCTGGAATTCAACGCGATCGCCCGTTCGACAGCCACGATCGCATCGGAATGTCGCTGAACTTTTCCCAACGCCTCGGCGTACCCCAGCCAAGCCTCGACTGTATCGGGTTTGACCTCCAACAACCGCTCGTATAGCGAGATCGCCGTTTCGGGATTCTGACGTTTGGTCTTTTCGGCTTGGCGCAACGCGCGATCGATGCTGTTCGGCGAGACCTCGGCCGAGGTCTTTTGTTGTGGCGAGGTCTTTTGTTGTGGCGAGTTTTTCTGAAGTGCCTCCAACCGCTGTGTTACCGCTCGTACCTTTTGACGCAGTTCCGGCTTAATCGATTCTAAAATCGCCTGCGGTGTAATCTTGGCAATTTCGGCGATCGTGCGGTCTTTAATCTGATGCGTTTCCAACACCGCCGCCTGCAACTGATGCAAGCATTCCTCGCGAACCCGCTCCACCTGGTAAATTTCGTCGATTTGTACCTCTAAATCCCGCCGTAGCGATTCCACCTGACCCCGAGCGTCTTCACTGGCGTCTTCCACCTGTCGTTCTAACGCATCGAGCAATCGTTCGGCTCGTTGGCTCGATGTTGCGAGTTTTCCTTCCAAATCCCCCAACTGTTTGAGTTTGTGGCGTACTTCCGTCACCAGACGCTGCACCACGCGACGGCGCAATACCCCAAAGACAGCGATCGCGCCGATGGGAGACAAGGCCAAACTCATCAACAGTGCCTGATAGACCGTAATGTAGCGATCGAACGAACGAGCAGAAACCGTCGCCAAAGACGACCCCGACAACGAGCCAGACAGCGTTTCGGGCGCACTGACCGACGGGGAAGCGGCAACCATAGCAACCTCGACATCAGGTTGGGACGCGATCGGTTGTGGCGTCGCGACATCCGGCATCATCAACGCGTCGAGCGAGGCTTCCGGCGACGCTAGTGCAGCGAGAGCGAGAAAAGCGGTGGGCGTACCCATAGGCGTAACCAGTCTTTCAGGGTGCTATTCCCTTTTTACAGATACCGTCTAGCTCGTCCGGAAATATGGAGAGGGGGAGAAGGGGAGAAGGGGAGAAGGGGAGAGGGGGAGAAGGGGACACCTTTAGAGAATTTACACCTCGGCGGTGCGTCAGATGAGGGTGATTTCCCGTTGGCTTCTTCAGTTTTCAAGTCTGACGCACCCTACCGACTGGTGACTGGTGACTGGTGACTGGTGACTGGTGACTGTAAAAAGCCTCCTCATTCCCTCATCTCATACTGGCGCACGATAGCGCTCAAACGAGATGCGACTAAATCGGGTTGTTCCACCATCGAGAGATGGCCGCAGTTTTCGACTTCGATGGTGTTGTCGCCGCAACAGTCGAATAAATGATGGAAACTTGCCAGATGGCGCACGTATTTCGGTTCCATAATTCTGTCTTTCGCTCCGGCGATGAAATACACGGGCTGTTGCAGTTGCGAGACAATTTGCGGCAAACGGTGAACTTCGTCTTCTGTCGTCGAGTCCAATAACGCTCCTCGTGCGGCTTCGGGATGGGCGCATACGAAATCGAGGACTCGCTGTCGTCCCCAGGTGCGATCGAGGGGTTGGGCGACAGCAGCTCGCGCGAACAGCCAGTCGATGAAGGGAAACTGCGCCAACCAAACGGGACGCCAGCGCACGATTTGTACGCCAGCGGTGCGAAATCGCTCGAACTCTTCTTTTAGGTAAATGCCGCCGCCGGAGTTGAGACAGACGACTCCCCGCACTCGCTGGGGAAATTGGTACGCCATCCACAGGGCAACGGTTCCGCCGAGGGAATGTCCCACCAGCCAAACGTTAGATAAATTTAGGCGATCGAGCAAGATTTCTAAGTCTTTGGCGTAGGCGGCGGGGGTATAGCGATCGCGGACTTGTAGCAGGCGATCGCCGTTGGGTTGAGATTCCCCAAACCCGCGCAGGTCGTAACACAAACACTGATAGGTTTTTGATAACCGCTGGACGAGCGGTTGCCAGTACTGACGGCTGAGCAGCCAACCATGAACGAAAACTAATACTGAACTGTTGGGAACGGGATCGCTCAAGTCGTAGGTGTGGTCGACCCCGAGGATGTCGATGCGTGCCATATTTCTATTTTGACATCTTTTTCAGTTCAGTTAACGTCGCCGTCGCTGCTGTAACGAGCTTCAGAACGTCGGGGCTTTGACGAACTTCACGAAGCCAATTTCCAACTTTACACAGCTATCAATAGATATATCGAACATTACCGAACCGAGGTTTTGGCAAAACCTTTGGGTTTGGTTCGGTCGTTCCGGCCATCCCTATTTTGACACTCATCGGGCAGCAAGCCGCGATGATTCTTGGGTCATAGAGGAGCCGGAGTTTAACCACTTCCTGGTGGAAAGCCTAGCCTCTCGCCAAGAATCTAAGGTGTGTCCCACCTCAGTTTTTTTCGAGTCTATCCCAATGCGCGTGCGTAGCGACCGGCGCTCCACACTTAACGCAAATTTCAATCCTCTGGCTTCGTTGAAGGGGAGTCAGACGAACTCGAACATCCTTTTAGGTGAAGCCAACCTAATCCACATCCTCCATCATAACCAAGTCACCCTTCCAGGGCGAGGCTCTAACCCCAAAATTGTAGCCTATTGCGAGGGTCTTGTTTGCAAGGGTATTGTGTCGAATTGTCCGCGAACCTCTCCGTCTGCAAAAGGCTTTTTTTCTCAAATGTTTTCTGCTACGTTCCCGATCGCTCCGGCTCTTTTAACGGGAAAAAATGACCGACCGGCCCCTGGCCGCCACCGATCGCTAGGGCGTGATGCAAGGCGTGGGTTAGATAAGTTTTGGCGTCACGCACGGCGATCGACGGCGGTTTGCCGAGGGCGAGATTGGCGGCGATCGCGGCGGAGAGGGTGCAGCCAGTACCGTGGGTGTGAGGCGTATCGACGGTTTCGGTTTGTACGATTTCTAGCTGTTCGCCGTCAAACCACAGGTCTACTCCCCGCAATTCCCCGGCCATTCCCCCACCTTTAACGAGAACTGCCGCACAGCCGAGTCGGTGAATGCGTTCGGCGGCGGTTTTCATGTCGTCGAGACTGTTAACCTCCTGTTGGGCGAGAATCTGGGCTTCGTAGCGGTTGGGGGTGAGGATCGAGGCTTGGGGAACCACGAGATCGATCAGGGTCGCGATCGCGCGATCGTCGATCAGTTGCGCCCCGGTTCGCGACACCATCACCGGATCGACTACGAGGCGATTTATGCCCGATCGAGCGATCGCCTCGGCAACTGCCGACATGATGTCAGCGTTTAATAACATCCCGGTTTTCGCCGCATCGACGCCAATATCCTTGACAACGGCATCGATTTGTGCTGTTACCGCTTCGGCCGGTAAAGCATCCACGCGGTTCACGCCGAGAGTATTCTGAGCAGTCACGCAGGTCAGAGCGCTCGTCCCGTGAACGCAGTGAAAGGCAAAGGTTCGTAAGTCGGCTTGAATTCCCGCACCGCCTCCACTATCCGATCCGGCGATCGTGAGGGCAACGGGAACGCGATCGCATTCCATGTTTTACAGTGAACAGTCAGCAGCGAGCAGCGAACAGTAAGGACAGTTGACAGGCAACAGTTTCTCCCCCTCTCCCCTTTTACAGTGAACAGTCAGCAGCGAGCAGCGAACAGTGAGGACAGTTAACAGGTAACAGTTTCTCCCCCTCTCCCTTGCTCCCCCTCTCCCCCTCCACGAACCGATCCTACTTCACCGAGAAAGCCAACCTACAAGCGGCCTATTCCCGATTCCGACGGCGCTGTAAGAATTCGGGAATATCCAAGCCGCCGGGAATGCCGAAACGGGGTTGTGGGGTCTGAGGTTCCGGGGCGGGAGCAGGGGTTTGCGGTTGCACGAACTCCCGTCGCTGCGGAGCTTGTACGGTGCGCGTCGGGACGGTTTCGTGGGCGTCCGGCGCAAAGCCGGTGGCGATCACCGTCATTTTCACCTCTCCCTGCATGCGATCGTCGAGAACCGCTCCAAAAATAATGTTGGCGTTGGGATCGACCACCTCGTAAATCGTCTCGGCGGCGGCGGTGACTTCGTGTAAGGTCATGTCCGTTCCGCCAGTGATATTGAACACCACCCCTTTCGCGCCTTCGATCGAGGCTTCCAGCAACGGCGAGGAAATGGCGGCCGAGGCAGCTTCTCGAGCGCGGGACTTGCCCGATCCCTGACCGATTCCCATCATGGCCGAACCGGCATCGGCCATCACGGCGCGAATGTCGGCAAAGTCCACGTTCACCAAGCCGGGGATCGTAATAATATCGGAGATCCCTTGAACCCCTTGGCGGAGGATTTCATCGGCGTAGCGGAACGCTTCTTGAACTGGGGTCTGTTCGGGAATGACTGCTAGGAGTTTGTCGTTGGGAATGACGATGAGGGTATCGACGCGGCTTTGTAGGGCTTCGATTCCCTGTTTGGCCTGTTCGGAGCGTCGGCGTCCCTCAAACATAAACGGTCGCGTGACGATGCCCACCGTTAACGCCCCGGCTTCTTTGGCCATTTCCGCGACGATGGGCGCAGCCCCGGTTCCCGTTCCGCCCCCCATTCCGGCAGTGATAAAGACTAAATCCGAGCCTTCTAAGGCGGCCATTAGCTCGTCGCGACATTCTTCGGCTGCTTTTTGACCGATGGCCGGGTTGCCGCCTGCTCCCAGACCGCGCGTGAGCTTCTGTCCGATTTGCAGGCGTCTTGGGGCAGCCGAACTGACGAGGGATTGAGCGTCGGTATTGACTGCCCAAAATTCAATATTGGACATTTCTGCGGCGATCATGCGGTTGACGGCGTTACCACCACCGCCACCGACGCCGATGACTTTAATCTTCGCCACACTGCTCGGTAGAATGTTTCCGAAGGTCGATTCTTCGTCGGGGGTGCGACGTTTGTCCGTTCGATCTCCGTACAACCCCGCGTTGCCAAAAGGATTTGTATTGTCTGCGGCGACGGGAAAGTTTGCCGAACCTTCTGATGGGGGATTGGAGTGTGACAGCGCGAGTTGACTGTTAGGGGTCATTGGAATCGAGCGAAATCGGTGAACAAGAAGGGTCGAGAGTTGGCAACTGAACGTCAGCGATCGAATAAAACGTTCCGGATGCTGATGGGATGGCGATCGAATTCTAGAATAACGAACGCGATCTCGACACATCACCAATCCGGTTCGCCCTGACGAGAAACGGCAAAACAACCGTTTTTCAGTGCGATCTTCCGTATGTCAGATAGTCCGTTTGAAGTTTAACATTCCGAACGGCTCGTTTCGCCCGATCGAGAGTTTGACGGCAGTTTGCAAGGAACTTGCTTAGACCGAACAGCGAACAGTCGCTCTATACAAAACGGACGGGGAAACTACCGTCTCGACCGGAAGATACCTCATCATAGCAACAAGTGGCAAGTCGGCTCAAACGCCGCTTCGGTTAGTCGCCTGAGTTCTCTTCTGAGGGTAATTCGAGGGCTTCGGGAGGGAGGTTCGATCGCATCAGTTGCAATCGGGGCGCGTCAGGATCGCGCAGGTCGATGTAGGCGATTTGGCTGAGATCGACGGTTTCGGGTAAGTTTCGCAAGCGATCGAGCGCCTCGAGCCGTTCGGAAAAGCGATCGTCGAAAGGCCCCAGGTGAACGGTTCCCAGTTCGCGCGTGGTCAGAATCAGGTTGGTGGGGTCGCGCCAGTCGAGTTCGCTAATATCGACGGGGGTTGTCTCGAGGGCGCGGTAGGCGATCGCCCAGTCGTTACGGTAGCGATCGCTCGATCCCAATACCCGCAACGAGGGTAAGGTCAGACGGTTGAGGACTTCGTAATTTTCGATGGGCATCCAAAAGCCGCTGGCGTCGAGCAATCCCACGCGATCGCCCGGCCGCGCGGTTCCCGTGTGGGGTTCGACGAGATACGCCACAGCCACGGGACGCCGTTCGCGCACTCGTACCACCAAACGCGGCGGTAGCAGTTCTCGCCGCACGATCGCTTCGGCGATCGGGGTACTGGCTTCGAGAACGTCGGCGATCTCTTGGGGATCGAGATGAAGTAAGGGTTCGGGATAGGCGATCGGTAGTGCGGCTCGCACGACGTCGTCGGACAACCACTGATTGCCTTCGATCCGCACGCGATCGGGGTTGCGAATCGTCCAATCGGGTCGCGTCACCCCCCAAAATACGCCACCCGCTAAGGCCGACACGACCAAAAACCGAAAACTTCCTCGAAGTCGTTTCCACCCACGCTGGCGGCGCAGGTGTTGGCGGCGATCGCTTAAATCGCGAGCCGAAATTGAAGAGAACGACGGATCGGCAGTCATATTTCAGCAAGCCAAAATTGGGAGCAAAACAGTCGTGACTGGTTGAAGTCACTGGGGGTAAAACCCCTTTGTCGGTAACGATTGCACCCTTTCACGCCTTAATCTTCTCACTATTTGTCTCCATCGATCGCGCGATCGTTTCTGCAATTTTTTTTAAGGTTTTTAACCCCGCGATCGCACCCCGGATTAGATAAAAGGCAGCTCGAGGTTGACGGACAAAGGTGAAGGTTAACGGTAGGGATTTCAAACGTCCGGTTGGGTCGATGGCGTCGGATAAATCCGGGAGGTTGCGATCGCTCCCGTCGCTAATGACTCGCACCATCGCCGCCTCGGAAAATGCCTCGAACACCGCCAGTCCCTCCATCTCTACGATTTGTGCCTGGGTGTTTCGGTACAATTGTCGTTTTTCCTCGACGCGAACCACTGCGGTTTCGACGCTACAGGCGCGCACTTCGGGTAGGTTGAGAGACAGCGATTCGACCCAGTTCGACTTTGTTGTCACTTGAGTTCCATCGGGAGTGACACACTCATGACAAAGTGTCCCTCTTCCCGGCGCGAACTGGGGTGACAAACTGCCAGCCAGTCCCATTACCAACACCCGCGAGACCTGGGGATGCTGCGTTTTCCACGTTTTTAAAAACTGTCGCACGGGGTCGATTCCCACTGGAATCGCCACGATTAAGGGAAAAGCTAGAGCGTGGGTGCGATCGAACGCCCTGCGTACTGTTTGATATTCCACACCTTGGGGAACGAAGATGGCGTCGAGTTTCATGGGAGGGGGAGAGGGGGAGAAGGGAAGAATTTACACCTTGGCGGTGCGCCTCTTTCAGGGAAGCGTTAAGAGTCTAGAGTGAAGAGTTAAAGAGGAATTCCCACTCTACACTCTTCCCTCTGCACTCTTCACTGATAAACACGCACCTTGGTGACTGAAGGGCTACCAGGCATTCCCGATGTTGGTGAACGCCGACCAGTAGTAAGGATGCGATAAATCAAGGGTTCCCTCCTCGGGCAGTTCGGAAAATACCAAGGTTCCTGGGGGATGAAGTCCACTTACTTCGGGAGGTTCGACGCGCAACTGTCCGCGAATCGCCGCCAGTTGTGCTTGTCGCAGCGCTTCGGTTTTCGTCGGAGCGGTTTTCAACTGAGCGTAAAATTCTGACATGAGGGCTAGGGTTCCGCGATCGCTGACCGGCCACAAGGTCGCGATAACAGACGGAATCCCCGATCGCACGGCAATTCCAGCAAATCCCATTTCCGCCTCAGCATCGCCCCGTGCCGTCTGACAGGCGCTGAGAACCAGCAGTTCTACGGCGGGCGTTTGCCATTGAATTTGAGGCATTCGATCGAGCGACAGTCGGTCTTGCCAAAATTGAATGTACGACTGACTCGGTTCGCCGGGAACGAAGGCGGCGTGAGTGGCCAGGTGAACGATCGCGTAGTCGCCGTTTTGTCGCTGCTGTTGCAGGTTGTCAAGGGTGAAATCTCGGTTGAGAAACGCCGCACCGGGCCACAGTCGCGGCACGATCGACGCCAGTTCGATGGGCACTGCGGGAAGAGGAGGCGAGTCGTCGAACTGCGAAGCCCCCATCGCCAAAACCCGCTCGTTGCGTAAATCGGTCGGTTGAGCTTCGGTGAGGTTGAAACCGGGAATGCGGCCGAGGCTATACCGTTCGACGAGGAATTTTTCGCCGTCGTAGAGTGCGGCTAAAGGCATCGCTCGCAGTCCGCCCCCCAAGCAGAAAATAAGGGTTTCGATTTGCTGTCGTTCGAGGTGCGATCGCACGGGTTCGACGATCCAACGATGGAGTTGTCGGGCGAAGTCGAGATAGTCGTCGCTGCGTCGTCGGCGCGGGTTGACGATTTCCTCTTCAAATTGGCGAACGGCGGACACGAGGGTCTCACGATCGACATCTGGCAACACGCGCCGTTGAGGAGGGGCGTTCGCCGTCACTAAAATCAGTTCGAGTTCGCTGTCCTGGGGGATAACGTACAGTACGGCCGAGTTTTGCCCGGTTTCGGTCGAAAGGCGATCGAGGGCGGCGGCCATGTCTTCGGCCGAAACGGCGCGATCGGTTAAGTTACTACTGAAATAGGTTTCGTACTGGTTTTCCCAGTTTCCTTCGACAGTTTTCCAGCGTTCGATAACCGTTGGATCGGCGGATTCCTGCGTCCGCCCTGGATTTGCAACAGCTAACACCGCACAAACGCTCAGAACGGCACTGAATTTCGATATCTGCATTGTCCCCTCCTCACCGTATCCTTATCTCGAAATCTACTCAATGCTGTACGTGCGGGGTCTCGTCTTTGGCCAGTTTACCGGGAAATTTCTGCTTTAAAAACAACGAGTTTCCATGCCTGAAGCGGTTCAGTTTTACCCTTCGCGACGATAGGAGGGCGAGGTTCGACGGAAATCGCGCTATCTAATTCTCGATATACCGTATCGGATAATGTAATTTCGTGAGCGGGAGTCGCACCTTCTAAACGTTTGGCCGTGTTGACCACGTCGCCGATAACAGTATAGGTTCGCACGTCTTCGCCGCCGAACAAACCTTCGATCGCCGTCCCGTAGTGAACCGCACACCCTGCCCCAAGTTGATACTGTTTCAATAGCGATCGGGCTTCGTTTTGCATGGCGATCGCTGCGTTGACGGCTTGCTCGGGCGTAGTGTAAACGGCCATGACTTCGTCCCCAGTTAGGGCAATGCGTAGCGGTTGAAAACGGGCGGCAGCGGGTTCGACGGCTCGGTAGTATCGATCTAGAACTTTGGCCACTTCGTCCGGCGCGATCGCCTCGCACCAAGGGGTAAAGCCACGCACGTCCATAAACACGATCGCTCGTTCTCGACGTTGAAATCCTAACTGTTTCGGATCGACGACAGCAGTTTTGACTGCGTGTGCGCCCATGCCCCATTCTGCTAAATTCCGTAAGGTGGCGGCAGTTTCTTGCAGTTTGCGCTGTTGCAAGAGTACTTGTAAGCTTTGCATCCCCACCAATAACCCCATAAACAGCAAGGCTTCGACGAGAAACTGATGGTGTGGCACGCCAGCAAAAGCTGTCACGTTATTCCATTTGATGGGTAAGGTTTGGGATTTAAGCTTTAACACCACGTACAGGGCGATAAACATTCCCATACGCGTGAGACTTTCGAGGGGAACGATCCAGCGTTCTGCCCAAGTCGCCCAGTGAAAGCGCACCCCTTGCAAGGTGGCGATGGTAATGGCGAACCCCCCCAATACGAGATGGTTGGGTTCTCGAAAAAATTCGAGTCCTTCTAGGGGAAGTTCGACGACGGTATACATTCCCGCTCCAATCAGGTTTCCCCAAAAGCGATGGGCTTTGGGACGGGACAAGTACGCTGCTTGAACTAACATGGCGGCCAGAATAATGTAGTGTCCGGCCTGCCACAAATAATCCTCCCAACCCATCAACGCGATTTCAGAAAGGGCGTTGAGGACGAGGAAATGGCCGCTATTGGTGAGCAATTCGCTGAGAAACGCACTGAACCTCGTCCCGTACAGGCGCGTTTCGAGAATATCGGAATCTCGCTCGAAAAATTGGTCGAACACAGATGGTAGTTGTGTGTAGAAGGCGAGTTAGAACACTCTGATGGGTTAAGCTCGAACGACGAACTCGTCCGCACTTTCTGATGTAAGGAATTTGTAAGTCCAGCGTACAACAACCGTCAGTACGATCGAAGGTTGTGGTGTTGGTGAAGATACATCAATACAATCACCAACTTCCTTTGACTTTAACGATATCCGATTCTCACAATCGCCGTCACGAATTTTTCGGATTCGCGAACTGACAGGAACTCCCACGGGACGAGTTGGCCGTGTCGGTTTTTCGCGGTTCGCGGCCGGAGCGATCGCTTTCCCATAAAAAAGACTGATGCGAAGGGCTGGTCGTGCGAAAACGACTGTTTCGCGGGGGCATCAGTCACAGTTTACGGTACGACTGAAAAGTTACGGGGTCGTAAAGCGGCGAACGGACTCGCGATAAGAACTGGCTAGGGGGAACTTGATGCGAAACTGGGTTCCGACGCCGAGTTGACTGGAGACGGTAATTTCCCCCCCGTAGCGATGGGCGATGGTACAGGCGATCGAGAGTCCGAGTCCCGTTCCTCCTTGACGGCGCGATCGCGCTTTGTCCGCCCGCCAAAAGCGATCGAAAATTCGAGGCAAGTCTTCCGAAGCGATGCCGATGCCGGTATCGACCACGCTCACGACGACCGAGGCAGTTTGACGCTGTATCGATACAGTCACGGTTCCCCCCTCGGGGGTGTACTGAACGGCGTTATCGATGAGGTTGCCAAACAGTCGCCGCAGGTGTCCGCTGTTGCCGCAGACTTCGACGTTCTCGATACTGGCGTCGGGATAGTGCAGTACGATCTCTTTTTGGGACGCCGCGATCGCCGCGCGATCGAGGGCATCTTCGACGATTTCATCGATGGGAACGGGAAACAGTTCCATCGATTCGGGCATCGACGTATCGTCTATCCGCGCCAGCAGTAATAAGTCTTCGACCAGTTCCGACATCTGATCGGCCGCACTGGCGATCGCTGCCACTTTTTTAATATCGTTGGGGTGAATGCGTTCTGGGTGGCTTTGCATCACTGCCACGGAGGTTTTAATGGCGGTGAGAGGCGATCGCAGTTCGTGGGAGGCATCGGCCGTAAACTGTTTGAGGCGATCGAAACTGCGTTCGACGGGTTTGAGAGACTCCCGCGTCAGCCAGGTTCCCCCGATGGCCGTCAGTCCTAGCGCCACGAGACCGCCAATTCCCAAGCCCCAACGCAACCGTCGCAACTCCGCTTCGAGAATTGCCGTCGATTCGCTGGCTCGCACGTAGCCGATTAACGGACGTTTCCCGTTGAGATCTCCGTAGACGGGAATGGCGTACGATTTAACATAACTTTTGTGTTTTGTCAATCCATATTCGGGAACGTTGGCAGAAATGTCCCAATCGGGAAATAAATTCCCTTCGCGAATCATCAACTGGCGGCGATCGTCAAACCACTCGACCCCTTGCGCGTCGGGCAAGGGATAGTCGGACGGCACGTCGAAGATACCTTCTTGGCGGTACTTTGCCATCAGCTCCGACAAGTTTTCGGGCAAGTCGGGATCGTTGCTGTCGTATCCGTAACGTTTGTCTCGATGTTCTTCGTATTCGTGGCGGACGACTCCGAGGGTTCGGGCTGAGGTTTGTGCGAGTCGTTGTAAGTGATTGTCGAGTTGTTGGTGCAGTCGCCGTGCTAACAGGTGATAGATCGAAACGCCGGATATGCCTAAAATGGCAGTCATCACGACCAAATAGGACAGCAACAAGCGCGTCCCGATCGATTGAAACCGAGGATCGAACTGAGAGTTAAACTGGGGGTTCGAGGTTGGGGTTGAGTCGGTAGCCAAGGCCGTACAGGGTTTCGATGAGATCGTTGGGAGCGCCTGCAACTCGGAGTTTTTGACGCAGACGTCTCATGTGAACTTTAATCGTGTCTTCGCCGGGAATGTCCCCTTCAAAGGACCACAGCCGTTCGAGAATGAGTTCTCGCGTTAAAACGCGCCTTTGATTGCGTAGGAACAGTTCGACTAACCCGTATTCTTTGGGGGTTAGGTTGAGGGGAACTTCGCCGTACCGGACTTGTAGGGTGCTGGGATCGAGTTGTAACTTTTCCCAGGTTAACAGGGGTGCGAGGGCAGTGCTGCCCCGACGCAACAAGGCGCGAATCCGAGCCAGCAGTTCCGGTAAGTCGAAGGGTTTGACGACGTAATCGTCTGCCCCCGCATCTAAGCCGATAACTTTGTCGCTGCTGCTGTCGCGGGCGGTGAGCATGAGAATGGGAGTGCGATCGCCGCGATCGCGCAACTTTCGACAGAGGGTAATTCCGTCGAGTTCCGGCAGCATTAAATCGAGGAGGATGAGATCGTAGTCGAAGGCTTCTGCTAAATCGAGACCCGATCGCCCGTCGGCGGCGGTTTCGACCACGTAATGGCGATCGCTGAGGGCTTCGGCCAAAGCACAAGCGATGCGATCGTCGTCTTCGACTAAGAGAATTTTCATGTCGGATAACAAGAGCGTTCTCTCAAGGTATCCCAAATTCTTTCAAACGGAGAAGGGGCGCAACGGGTGCGCCCTCGTCAATTACGGTGCAGTACAGTGCAGTTGTCACTGGGTTCAATGTGACAAACAAAAGTGACGATTTTGTTACGTTGTCAAAATTCGAGGTGTCTTCAGAAGTGCGATCGAAAATCGCGCTATCTCGAACAGGTTGGGAATCGGATTTTGAGATCGCCCAACTGTCATACAGCATCCTTTAAGCGGGATTTCAAAAAGCCTTCACCACATCCCCCCTTAGCCCCCTATCCCCCCTTCGCCCCCCTTTGAAAGGGGGGTTGGGGGGATGGTTGGGGGGATAGAGGGGCTTGTCGGGTTGGGCCAAACCAGTATTTGAGTCCTCGACTCCGCTCGGACTCAACGCTGAGCGAAGTCGAAGCGAGCGAAGTCGAAGCGAGCGAAGTCGAAGCGAGCAGAGCCGAAGCGTTGGGATTCGGATTCCGTATCGATACTCAATTCACCAACTCCCCCGCTTCAGACAAAGCGTGCAAGCGACGGTACAACCCCTCACCCCGCAACAGTTCCTCGTGACTGCCAATTTCGGCGATACGTCCGTTGTCTAACACGATAATCTTGTCCGCGTCGCGAACGGTACTCAAGCGGTGAGCGATGACGATCGTCGTGCGAGTTCCAAAAATTGATTTCATTGCCAGTTGAATCGATCGCTCGGACTCGTAATCGAGGCTGGAAGTGGCTTCGTCGAACACGAGAACGTCGGGATTGACAATTAACGCTCGTGCGATGCCGATTCGTTGTCGCTGTCCCCCCGACAGCCGTACACCCCGTTCGCCGACGACGGTGTAGTATCCATTCGGAAGCTCGTCGATAAACTCGTCCACACGGGCAATGTCACAGGCGGATCGAACGCGTTCCCAAGAGGCTTGGGGATTGCCATAGATGAGATTGTCTAAGAGAGTTCCGTTGAAAATATCGACCTCTTGGTGAACGATCGCCAATCGTCGCCGATATCGTGCGATATCGAGCGTTCGGATATCTTCGCCGTCGATCGAAATGCGTCCGCTGTCGGGTTCGAAATAGCGAAACAGTAGTTTGACGAGGGTTGATTTTCCCGATCCCGATCGCCCCACGAGAGCGACAGTTTGGTAGGGTTCGACGAGAAAGTCGATCGCTTGCAGTACCGGGCGATCGCTGTTGTAGCCAAACGTCACCGCATTAAATTCCAGTTTCCCCGTAAACCGATAGGGATTGTCGGACGGAAGTTCGGGAATTAAACTGGCGGCGTCTTTCCCAGACGGACGCTTCATAAACTCGTGAAATCGCACCATCGAGGTATATCGGCGTGCGAACACTTCAGCAATTACACTTATGGGTTCGAGTTCGGAATAGGCGTAGCTCGCGACGGTAAAGGTCGTAATAAAATGCCCCAGCGAGATACTACCGCTAATAGCTCCCCAAAGGGTTAATACTAAAATGCCAAACAGAGACGATTGAATAACAGTTTTTTGCCAGGTTTCGAGAATGACGTACTGGCGGTGAATGCGGTTGATAATGACTTTGTGTTCGCGCTCGAGTCGTTGATTTTGTCGTTTGAGTTCGTTCGCTTCAGTGGCAAAGGCTTTAACGGTTTTTATGTTGGTAATAATCTCAGAGGTACGACTTTCGGTATTTTCGATGTATCGTTCGATCCTTTCTTCTTGACGAACGATCGCTCGCAAATCTCGCAAACTAAACAGAAGAATTCCCGAAAACGAGGCAGCGAACGCCGCCGCAATCCACGGCTCGATCAGCCAAATGACGATAAAAATCCCCAGAACGCGCATTAACTTAGGGACGAGCTGTCCGGCAACTTCGGGATACGTCCAAGTATGGTTGGATAAACCTTTCGCGACTCGTCCGGCAATCCGACCGGGATTGTTTTCGTCGTAAAAATCGAGTGGTAGATTTAGAATTTGGGCGATAACTTTTCGAGAGTTATCGCGTCGAGCTTCGAGGGCGATCGCCCAGTGAAACCAACCGCTGACCCAGGGTTGAATCGGGGCGCGAACGACGGCAATAATAAAGATAATTGTTACTAAAACTGCCAGTTCGACGGTTTTTCCCTCGGCGACGCCGAACCCGTTCGCGACGGCGACTGTTAAGGGTTTGACGAGGGGATCGATCGGCTCTCCCGAGAGAACATTGAGAATTTGTCCGATGGCGTAGGGAACGGCGAGATCGATCGTTTCAAACAGTCCCGTTCCGACCGTACTCCACGTCGCCATCGACCAGTAGGGGCGGAAGTATCGAATAATATCCCGAAACGAAGCCATGATAATTCGGTAAGGCGATAACAGAAACGCCTCGCAGTGTAACACGGTTTATTACCAAAGTGCTACATCTAAAGTGCTTCCGTCGCGTCGAAGGTAAATTTCAAGAAGAACGCCACGGCCAAAACCCAACTGGCGATGGAGGTTTCGCGTACTTTCCCCTGAAACGCTTTCATGAGTGGATAACTGATAAATCCCACAGCTAACCCATCGGCGATCGAAAAACTCAGGGGCATCACTAAAATCGTCAAAAACGCCGGAATCGATTCGGCCGGATCGTCCCAACGGATCGATCGCACGTTCTGCGTCATCAACACTCCCACGACTAACAACGCCGGTGCTGTGGCGAACGCTGGAATCGAGGCCAGCAGCGGAATAAAAAACACCGACAGGGCAAACAATGCCGCCGTCACCACCGATGCGAACCCCGTGCGTCCGCCGACGGCGACTCCAGCGGCCGATTCGATATACGTCGTCACTGTGGACGTGCCGAGAATCGCCCCGACGGTGGTTCCTACCGCATCGGCCATAAACGCTTGGTTGGCGCGAGGCAGTTCGCCTCGGCGATCGAGATATCCTGCCTGAAGGCTGACTCCGGCGAGAGTTCCTACGGTATCGAATAAATCCACGAACAGCAAGGCGAACAAGACCGAGAGAAATTGACCGACGCTGACGGTTCCCAATCTCGAGAAACCGACAAATGCCTGACCCCACAAATCCTTCGGTAGTTCTGGCAAGGCGAACACTTGCGTCGGGGCGGGTGTCACCCCAGAAATCCACGCCAATACCGCCGTCGCCAGGATTCCCCACAGTAACGCCCCGGTGACGCGACGGGCAACGAACGCCCCGGTCAGGAGAATTCCCACGACGGCTAACAGGGTTTCCGGTCGGCTGAAATCTCCCAAACGGGTGAGGGTGTTGGGATCGGCGACGATGATGCCCGCACCTCCGGCTTCGGGAGAACGGGAGAGGGCAATGTAGGCCAGAAACAGGCCGATTCCGGTGGCGGTTGCCGATCGCAGACAACCGGGAATGGCGGCGATAATCCAGCGACGTAAGTTCGCCCAAGTCAGGAAAATAAAGACGATCCCTTCGAGAAAGACGGCCGCCAACGCCACGCGCCACTCGATCCCCATGCCCAAGGTGACGGAGAAGGCGAAAAAGGCGTTTAAGCCCATTCCGGGGGCGAGGGCGAAGGGATATTTGGCGACGAGACCCATGAAAAGGGTGGCGAAGGCCGCAGAGAGGGCGGTGGCGATGGCGATTTCAGCGAATAAGTCTCCCGGTTGCGCGAGAAAAATTCCGTTCGAGAGAATGTCGGGGTTGACGGCGAGGATATACCCCATCGTCATAAAGGTGGTAATGCCAGCGAGGGTTTCGGTTTGCCAATCGGTTTGATGGTGGGAAAATTGGAAAAACCGAGCGATCGAGTGTTCGGCGTTCTGCATCGTAGGAGGTGCGATCGACGTACCACCCCAGTTTAGGCGGTTGGGGAAACGGGCAGATGTTTATCGCCACATTAGCGCTTTCTGTAAAATTTCTTAAAATAGAAAGCAGCAATCTCTCATTTTTGCTGAAGCTAAATATTTGAAGGAAGCACCATGCCTGAGAAGAATTACTCTTGGAAAGGAAGCCCCAACGCCGGAATCGTCCTCACGATTTTAGCCGGACTCGGGGCGATCGCCGTCTTGTTCGTCGGCTTTACAGGTTAGGCGGCTCAGTTCTCGGCTCAGTCCACACGACCCGTCGCTGATGGGGATCGACAAGTTGGCTTTCCTCTTGCATTAACACCTTCGTCTGCTGCGGGTCGAAGTAGCGCCCGAACTCAGCTTGTAAAACCTCGACCCGCTGCTCGGTCGTTTCGACTTCAGCTTCGAGCTTTTGTAGTTCGACGCGACTGGTCAGGTGGCTGGGAACGAGACGAACCAATGCAGCGACGGCAACGAAGCTCACCGTCACGTCAGCGGCGAGTTTTAAGCTCGTTTCCCAAAGCGCCACGCGATCGCCCCGGACTTTTGATGAAGAGCGGCGGCGGGGACGGCGAGGGCGTGGAGATTCGACCGAGCGGACGGGAGCGGGACGAAAAGCGTTCATACGGCGATCGGCGCAAGTGAGACGAAACAGCGATAAAACTTATTCGAGGTTTATTCGAGATCGAACCAAAACTGCGTCGTTTTGGCAACCCGCTCCGGACAATTTTGATGGACGCTTGGAGGTTAGCCTTCGTTTTCGCAAAGCAAAGGGGGGGAAACGGACGATCCCGATGCCCCCACCTTAACAGACGACTGGCAGACTTACTTATACAGCTCCGTAGAGAGACGGAACGCCAGAATTCCCGGAATAAGAGCGATAACCAGTGCCGTTAACACTTGAGCGTCAGATAAAGGCATAATCTTAAACTCCTTTGCGATCGAGTCAGTCGTTCACTACTCTCGGTCAAAGTTCCCCATTTTGACGCTAAATGTAATAATATTTCACAAAAAAGCGAAAAAACTCAACATAGCGTGAGAGTGACTCCAACAACTGAGGGCGCAACGTTTTGACTAGCAGGAAGACCGAAGCCGTGTTGAGTCTCGAGAGCGATCCCCGAGTCACTCGACGGAGATTCGAGTATTGCGGGAGTACCTTCACGCTTGAGGCTTCACTCTACCCTCCTCACCGTACCGCCTCCTCCCAAGATGACCAGTAAAACGCTATGGTTATTTGAAGAAGTCTGTTTCGAGGTTCGGTCGTCCGAACGCGAGCCTACAGTCGTTTGTTTGCGGTGTTCTGGTCCTAACTGTTAATGCTAGATCGACTTATCGACATTTCCCCCAATCTTGAAATCGAGGCGATTTTAATTTTAGTCGTTTTAATCGCGCTCGAAGCAGTTTTATCGGCTGATAATGCCATTGCCTTAGCCTCGATCGCCAGCGGACTCGAGGATTTAAAACTTCAACGTCAAGCTCTCAACGTCGGCTTGCTCGTGGCTTATATTCTGAGAATTTCTCTGATCTTCGCGGCCACGTGGGTGATTCAGTTTTGGCAGTTTGAAGTGGCCGGGGCCCTTTACCTGCTCTGGCTCGTTTTCAGCTATTTTTCGTCCGGTGAAGCTGAAGACGACGGACACCAAGGACCGCAATTCTCTTCGCTCTGGCAAGCCATTCCCTTCATCGCTCTGACCGATCTAGCATTTTCTCTCGATAGCGTCACGACCGCGATCGCCGTTTCCGATCGCCTGTGGCTCGTCATCATGGGGGGAACGATCGGCGTGATTACCTTACGATTTATGGCAGGGTTGTTTATTCGCTGGCTCAAAGAATACGCCCACCTCGAAGATGCCGGTTATCTCACGGTCGGTCTAGTCGGCTTGCGACTCCTCGTCAGGGCGATCGATACCGATATCGTTCCCCCTCAATGGATGCTCGTTTCGACGATCGCTATAATTTTCGTCTGGGGATTTTCAAAACGAAATCCCGACATTTCTCTCGAAGATGAGGAGATGGGGAGATGAGGAGATTTTGCATCGTCCGCTCGTCCGGTCATCTCCTCAACTCAACTGAAGTTGGAACTACCCGTTACTCGTGAAGCCAGGGCATCATCGTCGGCTTCCAAGTTACAAGTTCCTTTTCCGAGAACCACAGAGAAATTTCGCGGCTTGCCGTTTCCACTGCATCAGAACCGTGAATCAGATTGCGACCGATATTGAGTCCGAAGTCGCCGCGAATCGTACCGGGTTCGGCTGTCAAAGGGTTGGTCGCACCAATGACCTTACGGGCCCCGACCACGACGCCATCCCCTTCCCAAACCATCGCGACGACAGGAGACGAAGTGATGAAGTCCACCAGTCCCTTGAAGAACGGCTTTTCTTTATGTACGTCGTAATGCTGTTCGGCGAGTTCTTGGCTAACCGACATCAGCTTCAAACCCGTTAGCGTAAAGCCCTTGGCTTCAAAGCGACGAATCACTTCGCCGACGAGTCCGCGTTGGACGCCGTCCGGCTTAATCATCACAAATGTCCGTTCCAAGGAAACCTCCTCTAAATAGCATCGAGTTACACAATTTACACAACTTAAAGCCTATCAGAGGAGAGGTAGAGATGGGGAGCTTCTTCAGTGAGCCGCGAAGCCGCGAACAGTTCGTTCACCTCCTCATCTCCTCACCTCACCTCATCTCATCACTGGTGACTGGTGACTGGTGACTGGTGACTGTCTTCACCTCATCCCTCTGACGAAGCGACCTCGATCGCTCGCAGAAACGCGGCACTTTCTTCGGGTAAGGCAGTATTGATAAACATTCCACTACCCATTTCAAAGCCAGCCGTGAGGGAAACGCGAGGCACGATCGCCAGATACCAGTGGAAATATCCCGTTTTGTGTTCGTCTGTGGGAATCGATCGAATCGTGTAGTTGTAATCGGGATCGTTCAAGCCGAGATAGAGCTTGGAGAGTACCGTTTTCAGCGTTCCAGCGAGATCGACGATTTCTTCGTCGGTGATGTTTTCAAAGGAGGAGGTGTGACGCCGGGGAAAAATCCATAGGTGAAACGGTGATAAGGCAGCATAGGGAACGAAGGCGACGAAATGCTGACTTTCCCAAACAATCCGCTCTTGGCTTTCGAGTTCTTCGTAAAGCGTGCGACAAAACAGACATTCGCCGCGATCGTCGAAATGGCGGATGGCTTCTTGGGTTCGCAGCCGCAGTTGATAGGGAACGATGGGGGTAGCGGCGATTTGGGAGTGGGGATGTTCGAGGGACGTTCCGGCAGTTTTACCGTGGTTTTTGAAGATAATGATGGCGGAGATGCGAGGATCGTGTCTCATGTCCGCGTATCGCTGGCGATACATTTGTAAGACGTTGGCAACGTCGTGAATGGGAAGTTTGGCGAGGGTAACGTCGTGGCGGGGGTGTTCGATAATGACTTCGTGGAAGCCAACGCCGGACATCGATCGAAACATACTGTGTTCTCGACGTTCGGGAAGTTCGCCTTCGGGAGTAAAGGCGGGATATTTGTTCACAACCGATCGCACTCGCCAACCGCGATCGTCACAGAGTCTAGCCCGTTCGACGCCTGTGAGGTGTTCGTTACCCTCGCAAAACGGACAGTCGGCTCGGTAGCTTGGGAGAGGAGCAGTGTCGGTTCGGTCTTTACTGAATTGGTTCGGCCGTTTCGATCGCTCGGTGGCGATGACAACCCAATCGCGGGTAATGAGATTCTGTCGCAACTCCGTCATGAACTCTGTTTTAGAAAACTTTGCCGGAAGAGACCGTCGAGTGTTTCGATCGCGTAGCTTCATTGTGGCATTGCCCCCGGCCGATAATGTCACCTTGCAACAATCGTTGATGCGATCGAGCGATCGAGCGTGCTGCGAATTTGTAGAAATGTGGATTTCCGATCTTTTATCGCGAGATTGCGATTCAATTAAGGAAATATTAAGCTTGCGTAAGCGGTAACTTTGGCATCTTACGTAACAAAACGATACAGTGTAAGTGGATCGCTCTCAGTTTTTCCACCATACGCTCCCTCATTAGGAACGGTTCTCATCAAAATGATTCCCACCCCTTCCCTCTCCCGCGACGAAACCCGACCGGACAAACCCGAAGAAGCCTGTGGCGTTTTCGGCGTCTACGCTCCGAACGAAGACGTAGCCAAACTGACGTATTTTGGCTTGTACGCTTTGCAACATCGGGGTCAAGAATCTGCTGGAATTGCGACGTTTCAGGGAGATCGGGTGCATTGTTATAAAGACATGGGACTGGTTTCTCGCGTCTTCAACGAGGAAATTCTCAGCCGACTGCCCGGACAAATGGCTATCGGCCACAACCGTTATTCAACCACCGGATCGAGCCACGTGAGAAACGCTCAACCGGCGTTAGTGGAAACTCGGCTAGGAACGCTCGCTTTAGCACATAACGGCAACCTTGTCAACATCCGAGAGTTGCGAGAAGAACTCGATCGCCGCAATTGCGACTTCGAGACGAGCAGCGACTCAGAAGCGATCGCCTTGGCCGTCGCCACAGAGGTCGATCGCGGGAAAGACTGGCACGATGCCATTGCCAGCGCGTTAAAACTCTGTCGCGGAGCGTTTAGCTTGACCCTCGGCACGCCGATCGGCATTTTCGCAGCCCGCGATCCCCACGGCGTACGTCCTCTCGTCATTGGCAAACTGGACACCGAACTTAACGATTACGTCTTTGCCTCGGAAACCTGCGGGTTAGACATCATCGGTGCGCGTTACGTGCGAGAGGTGCAACCGGGCGAGATGGTGTTCGCCAACCAAAACGGCATTTCCTCGCGGATGTGGGCCGACGAGTCCACGCCGAAGCTATGCGTGTTCGAGAATATTTACTTCGCCCGTCCCGACAGTATGACGAACGGCGAAAGTCTCTACAGCTATCGGATTCGCATCGGCGAGATTTTGGCGAAAGAGTCTCCGGCAGACGTGGATATGGTCATCGGCGTTCCCGATTCGGGAATTCCAGCGGCGATCGGTTTTTCGCGGGTTTCGGGTATTCCTTATGCTGAAGGGTTGATCAAGAACCGCTATGTGGGACGCACGTTCATTCAGCCGACGCAGCATATGCGGGAGTCGGGAATTCGTATGAAGTTGAATCCGCTCAAGGATGTATTGGAGGGTCGACGGATTGCGATCGTGGACGATTCGATCGTGCGGGGTACTACGAGCCGTAAGCTAGTCAAGGCGTTGCGCGAAGCCGGTGCGACGGAGGTTCATATGCGCGTGTCGTCGCCGCCGGTGACGCATCCCTGTTTCTACGGCATCGACACGGACGATCAGAAACAACTGATTGCGGCAACGAAATCCGTCGCAGAAATTCGCGAGCAAATCGGCGTGGATTCTCTGGCGTATTTGAGTTGGGAAGGGATGCTCGATGCTACGGGACAGGGACGCGATCGCTTCTGTTCGGCCTGTTTCACGGGAGATTACCCGATTCAAATTCCCGAACAACTCAAACACTCGAAATTAATGCTCGAGGAAGTCCTCGAGGTGTAGGTGAGTTTGAGCAGAACCGCCGCGCATCCTACGATTCTACCGTCAGGTGAATCGTTAGTTAGCGGCGGGCAACAGTGTACTATTATTGAATTAGCTGAGTACGGCACTATTACCCGCCAGAATAAGAACTCTGGAGTACCGGGTAGATACAAGACCTGCTCGGTAAGGTACAGCTAAACCTGTAAGTCCGGTATCGCCCGATTGTTAAAAGTAGGGAGCCGGTCAAAAGTTGGTATGGCATTGTCGATAATCACTTAAACTCACGAGCGGAAACGACTCGGAGTGCAGTCAAGGCCAAAGTTCCTGACCGTAGGCGAGAGCGCCGCCTATCTTGGACAACTGTAGCTGCTCCGTAGGGGAGAGTGCCGGACAAGGAAGCCGCGATTCTACTGCTTAGCAGTGAATCGTCGGAGCGTTCACTGCGTGAAACCGTGACGTACTCCCGACGCCGACCGCTTAGGCGGTACGGCGCGGGCTTCTCCGCCCAGACCGTTTGGATCTGGGTTTCGCGTTTTTGACTAATTTGAAACCCCCACTGCGCCGGAGCGATCGGGGTTTTTCTCCCTCGACAAACAAAGTCGATCTTTCAGCTTAATCGACTCGCAACGGTTTAGAGACGTCGAGTTCGTCGATCTCGCTCGCGGACAATCTCTGTCCCCAGATAGAGAAAATCGCCCGAATTCCCCTGCTATCTTGGGGTCAGGATAGATTTTCGTCTCGATCCCATTTCTATCTCCTCCCTGACGAACTCACAGGGAGGAGTTTTTGCTTTTCGAGACCGGAATTTCCACAACAAACGTCGTCCCTTCGCCCCGACGTGACTGACAGGTTAACGCCCCCCCGTGGCGATCGACCACGATTTGATAGCTAATTGAGAGTCCCAGCCCGGTTCCTTTCCCCACGGGTTTGGTGGTAAAAAACGGATCGAAAATGCGATCGCAAATCTCAGGAGTCATACCGACACCGTTGTCAGAGACGCTCAAGCGCACGCGATCGCCCTCGACGACTTCTGTGGCGATCGTAATCGTCGCTCCTCCTTCGGTAGTGCGGCGGCTCTCTAACGCGTCGATCGCGTTGACGAAGAGATTCATCAACACCTGGTTGAGTTGTCCGGCGAAACAGTAAACGTGGGGTAAGTCGCCGTAGCGTTTGACCACTTCTACAGCGGAGTGCGTGGGGGTTTCGCGCAGGCGACTCGCGAGAATCGTGAGGGTACTGTCGAAGCTTTCGCGGACGTCGATGTCTTTTTCTTCAGATTCGTCGAGACGTGCGAACGTTCGCAGCGATCGCACGATTTCTCGAATTCGCACCGCTCCCGCTTGCATGGACTCGAAAAGTTTCGGGAGATCGTCGACGAGATAATCGAACTCGATCGCCTCGAGTTCGGCTTCGATCGCTGGCGTGGAGTCGTAGGTTTGGCGAAACAGCTCGATGAGGGCGAGCAAATCGTTGAGGTACTCGCGAGCGTGGACTAAATTGCCGAACACGAACGAGATCGGATTGTTGATTTCGTGAGCGACTCCGGCCACCAACTGACCCAGCGAGGACATTTTTTCAGCTTGTACCAGTTGCGCCTGGGCGGTTTGCAGTTGTCGCAACGTTTGCTCGAGTTCCCGACTTTTTGCCGTCGCCTGACGTTCGGCTTCCCGAGACTGTTGGTACAAACATCCTTGTTGAATGGCGATCGCCAGGCGATCGCAGACAGCTTCGAGCAGTTCGATCGCGACTTCGTCCCAGGGTTGACTGTCTGTCTCGTAGGAGCAGGCTAACACGCCCAAATCGCCCCGTTCGGTTTGCACGGGCAACAACAAGAGCGATCGATAACCGAACTCCTCCAAGAGCGTTTTAATCTCGCCGTCGTCCAAGCGAGCGACGTCGTCGATCCGAAACGGTTGGCGTTGCGTGACGATCGCCGCTAGGGGTTCGACCGTGTGGCGCGGATAGCAGGCGATGCGACTGGGGAGCAAAACGTTTTTGTCCTCGGCGACTAGCTCGAAAAACGGCTCGCCAAACGCATTTTCAACGTCTTCGTGATACCACAAGAAATAACAGCGATCGACCCCCAACAGCGATCGCACCTCCCGCACCGTCGTCTCTAAAATCGCGTCCAAATCGAGCGATAGACGAATTTGGCGGGCTAGCTGGTTGACAATTTGCTCTTGCTGTGCTAGTATTCTATATTTGGTTTCTGAGGCTTGCAGTGCGAGTTCGGCGTTTTTGCGATCGGTGATGTCGCTAGCCGTTCCGATGATGCGTTCGATCGTTCCCCGTCCGTCGAACAAGGGAGTGAGCGTCGTTTGAAACCAGACCTCGCCCCCATCGAGCGGGATGCATTCTTCATAGGTCACGGGAGCGCCGCGCGCGACGCAATCGAGATAATGCTGGTTCATTTGGCTGCCGACGTCTTCGCCGAACACTTCGAGGGGAGTTTTTCCGCTGGCTTTGGCGGACTCGATCCCCGAATTCCTCTCGGTCATGGCATTCCATCCGACATAGCGAAACTGTCCGTCCTCACCGAGATCGAGGACGAACACGAGACTGCCGACGTTGTCGTAAATCGTGCGTAAAAACTGTTCTTGCTGGCGCAGGCGTTTCTCGGATGCTTTTTCGGCAGACATATCCCGCATAATCGAGGAAAGATAGCATTGCGAGCTGTCTGCGACGCCGTGAGCGATAACGACTTGGGAAACAGGAATTTCTGTCCCGTCGCTGCCGATAACGGTCGTTTCGCCTTGCCAAATTCCCCGTTCGAGGGCGGTGGGAATCGCTTCGGACAGCAGCCGTTCGGCCGCCTCGGGGGGGTGGAACTGACGAACGTGATAGTGCTCGATTTCTTCTTCGGCAGTCAACCCCATCAGTTGGCGTCCGCCTCGGTTTAAATACAAAACATTGCCATTGAGGTCGGCGGTTCCGATGTAATCGGTGGTGGTATCGACGATGACGGCGAGGCGTTCCCGTTCGAGTTCTTCGAGTTTGCGTTCGGTAATGTCGCGGGCGATCGCGTAAAAGGTTTTGTCGTCGGGAAAGGAGGTCGTCGTCCACGCCAGCCAACGACAGTCGCCGTCTTTAGTCAGACAGCGGTTTTCAAACCAGACGACATCGCGACCTTGCGCGACGCGTTCGGCTTCGATGCGGGTGCGATCGCGATCGTCGGGATGGACGAAGTGAATGTACGGAATCGACTGTAATTCGCTCAGAGAATAGCCTAGGGTTTTTTCCCAAGTGGGATTGAGGCGTTTGAAGTAGCCGTCGAAGCTGATGATACAGATGAGATCGAGGGTGGAGGTAAAGAAGCGATCGCGTTCGGCTTCGGCCTGCTTGCGTTCGGTCACGTCGAGTAAAATGCCGTCCCAGACGATATCGCCGTTCTCTTGGCGTTCGGGTTGGGCGATGCCCGAAATCCATTTGAGTTGTCCCGAGGCGGTATAGTTGCGCCATTCGTGCGTCCAGGTGGTCAGAGTTTGTGCCGATCGCGCGATCGAAGCTTGAAATTCCGAGACATCTTCGGTGTAAATCAGACGCCAAATGGCATCGGCGTCCTGTTGGATCTCGAGGGGTTCGACTTCGTAGAGGTGTCGTGCGCCGGGACTGATGTAGGAAAATTCGTGAGAGCCGTTGGGGTGGAGAACGTATTTATAGATAATACCGGGAAGGTTGGCTGCCAGTTTCTCGAATTGCAGTTTTTGTTGTTGCGTTTGGCGATATTCCGTGAGGTCTGTGGTCAGACTCTCGAGGCGCAAGCCGTTGCGATCGCTGACCTTCCACAGTTGACTGCGAACGCGCCGTTCTTCACCGTCGGGACGGACGAGGCGGTATTCGACAACGGCTTCGGATTCTCGGCGATCGAGCCACCGTTCCACGACGCGATCGCGATCGTCGGGATGGACGGCGTCGAACCAAAGAGTCGGATCCTGTTGGAACTGCTCGAGCGATCGTCCGTAGAGTCGCTCGCCCGCTCGATTGAGGCTTAATACCGTTTGACTGGTAACGTCCATCGACCAGACGGCTTCTGTCATACGTTCGAGCAGGCGATCGGGTTCGATCGGACTAGCCATCGCTCCGATATTCGGATGTTGGGATTCGAGGGAACTATCAGTCATAGGAACTGTGGAGGCTATCGAACAGTTAGGAAAAATGGATAGCGAGGAAGGCACGAAACATCGCTCGTCCTAGAACATATGACACCGACCGCACCGCTCGATCGTTTGACGCACATTCGCCCTATCATTGACCTGAGACTTTAACAGACCCCGTTTGCCGATCTCCCGCTTTTACCTTCAAAAAACTGTTAGTTTCGCTAAGTGTTTCTTACTATTTTTTGTAACGTTCTATTGTAGGATAACAAACACTTTCGATCCCTGCGATCGCTGGAGGGGTCTAGTAAAATTTACCAGCTTCCGCGAAAATACGGACGAATCTTTCCCGTTAAAAATCTCCCGCGTTCGAACCTTCACGATTCCTATGTCTCGTTCCCGCGCCCTACAAAGTTACGTTCTCGTTCGGTTACTCTTAGCCCCATTAATGTTGTGGACGATCGCCACAGTGGTCTTCCTGCTCTTACGTGCGACTCCCGGCGATCCCGTCGATGCCATTCTCGGACCTCGCGCCCCAGAAGCGTTTAAAGACGAATTACGCGAACAATTGGGCTTAGCGGGGTCTCTTCCCCAACAGTACGGTCGCTATCTCCTCCAACTGTTGCAATTCGACCTCGGCGAATCGGCCACGAGTCGCGGTCAAACGGTCTGGGAAATTATCGGGAATTTCTTCCCTGCCACCATCGAACTGGCTGTGGGGAGCATGCTCGTGGCTGCGGTGGTGGGGGTAGGCGTGGGGATGCTGTCGGCGTCGCGCCCCAATACGCCTTGGGACGTTGGCGGACGACTGTTCGGGATTCTCACGTACTCAGTTCCCATGTTTTGGATGGGGATGTTGTTGCAACTGGTTTTCGCCGTACAGTTGGGTTGGTTTCCCCTCGGCACCCGATTTCCCTTGGGCGTTCCCGCTCCCGCAGGGGTGACGGGATTGTATTTAGTCGATAGCCTCTTGGCGGGTTCGCCGCAACAGTTTTTCGCCGCTTTGCATTATTTGGCGCTTCCTTGCTTGACGTTGGGCATTTTACTCAGCGGTATTTTCGAGCGAGTCGTGCGGGTCAATCTCAAGCAAACCCTCAAAAGCGATTACGTCGAAGCGGCGAGGGCGCGGGGAATTCCAGAAGGGCGCGTTTTAGTGGCTCACGCTTTGAAAAACGCTCTCATTCCGACGATTTCGGTGTTCGGGTTGACCTTCGCTGCGCTGTTGGGGGGCGCGATTTTAACGGAAGTGACGTTTTCTTGGCCGGGGTTAGCCAGTCGCCTGTACGAAGCGATTTCGGCTCGAGACTATCCTACCGTTCAAGGAGTTGTCGTCTTTTTTGCAGCGATCGTCGTTGGCGTTAGTATTTGTATTGATATTCTCAATGCTTGGATCGACCCTCGGGTTCGGTATTGAGCCGGGGAGATGATGGGATGATGGGATGATGGGATGGGGAGAAATTCTGAGTCGGTGCGTGACGATCGATCGGTCTAACGATTCACACCCGATTTTTCAAGTCACGCACCCTACCACTGTTGACGGTTGACTGTTCACTGCTCGCTGTAAAAGGCTGGTGACTGTTCTCTCGTCTCCTCATCTTAAATTTATGGAGCGATCGCATGGATAAAGTGATTCAGTGGCTTAATTGGATATTAGTGGTCGATTTCTTTTTCGTGTTGTTTAGCTTGGCGTGGCTGGCCGTTGCGGTCGCCGGTCGCGCCTCGGGAATCGACCTCGGGTTAGATTTGTGGTACGGACTTTGGGAACCCCTGTTTACTCCCGCTATCGGTTTGTTAATGGGGGGTGCAATCCTAACAGGGGTCGTCGGTCAAGTTCGCAAACGGTTACAGTCCAACTCGAAAATCTAATAAATCTAACCTTTGCGACTTATCGTTTGGGGTTGGCATTCTCGGGGGAGGCGGACTCGGGGAGTTCGTCGAGGTCGTCTCGTCGATAAACAGGTTCGGTGTCTGCATGGGGGTCGCTCCCGCCGAGTTGCGCCGAATCTGCATCGAGTTGCCAGCGTTCCTCGTCGCGTTTTTCGAGTTTGTCCTTGAGATGTAGCGGTTCTTCCGGTTCGAGTTCCGCGCCCACTTCTGCGGCCATATTATCGACCCCTTGGCGATCGACCATCGGTTTCGTATCGCTCACGGCGTCTTCGACTTTTCGCACGGGAGGCGTCGTTGGATCGGGGGTTTGGGGAGTATTGGGGGCGCTCATAGACAGTCCTCCAGCTTACGGCTTACTGAAAGACTAACGCGGCGATAGGGCTGTCAGCGTCTACCGTTCGGGGGATTTGTCCAGGGCGATCGCATTCTCGAAGGGGCGATCGAACAATACAACACTTCCCAAACGAGAGACCGGCCAAAACCGGAACCAGGCACGACCGATCGCGTTTTCCTGCGGTAAAAAGCCCCAAACGTGGGAATCGTTACTGTTGTTGCGATTGTCCCCCATCACGAACAAACTGTCTGGAGGAACTGTCGCCGGTCCCCAATCGTATTTCGGGACTTCAGCGATGTAGTCTTCCTGTAAGGGGAGTCCATCGATATACACCGTTCCCTGAGAGACTCGAACCGTCGCCCCCGATCGCGCGATGACTCGCTTAATAAACGCTTGGTCGGGACGAAACCCCTGACGCTGTAGTTGGGGCGGCGGACTGAACACCAGAATATCGCCCGGTTGCGGGGGATTGAAATAGTAGGACAGCTTTTCGACGATCAGGCGATCGCCCTGTTCTAAGGTCGGTAACATCGAATCTGAGGGAATATACCGGGGTTCGGCGACAAACGTGCGTAGCAGCAACGCCAACACTAACGCGATTCCCAAAATCCGAATATTTTCGCCATGGTCTCGCCAAAACTGCCCCCATTTTGAGGTTTTGGCGGTGTCGTTTTCCTTCGAGGTCATCGTATCGATCTAAACCGTAAGCAAGAGTCCAGTTTAGCGCGATCGATGCCGGGAGGGGGAGAGGGGGAGAGCTAATAAGGCTATGACTTTTACTTAGGAGGTATCGAAAGCCAAAGAAGCCCCAGGATAGGGAGAAGTACGGTGGCGTCCCCAACTCAAGGGAAGTCCTTGAAAGAGACGGGCGACAAAAGAGATACAGCCAAGGCGCCAACAAG
>NZ_JAQNCQ010000308.1:0-5970 GCF_028368005.1 Geitlerinema sp. CS-897
CCCCCCCCCCCCCCCCCAACACGATACCCCATCCCCACCGTTGCAGTCGTCGTCCGTTCACCCGTCTCTGCGTCGAAACTTCAGCCAACGCCTCCTAAGCACTCAAGCGTTGTTCGGGAAAATCCACCGTTCGCGTCTGCATATTGTAGCGATCGCCGTGCGTGAGAACGTGAACGCGGAGGTTGAACACGCTCAACGGATCGATCGCCCCGACGTTCGGTTCGTTCGTATATAACACTTCTCCGGGATCGATCACCGTCACTGTGCCTTTTCCCATCACCTCGATCGTATCTGCACCTTCAAACATGGCACAAGTATCTTCGTCGATACCGATTCCCAGGCGATCGGTATGACACGCGATGGCACTGATCAACCGGGCCATGCGATTTCGATTTTGAAAGTGTTGGTCTACAATGACTTGGGGCAAAATTCCCAAGCCCGTCGTCATATCCACCAGCGATCGATTGGGAGACTCGCCGCTTCCACCACCGGCGATCATGTGGTGTCCCATTACCGCCGCACCCGCACTCGTTCCAGCCAGTACGATTTCGCCCCGTTGCACTTGCAGTAAGATTTTCTCCATCAACGGCGTATCTGCCAACAGCGAACACAGCCGCAGTTGGTCGCCCCCCGTCATGAAAACCCCCGTACAGCCTTCGAGGTAGTTTTGCCAAATGGGGTCTTCCCCTTGATAGCGTTCTCGAATATCGAGGATTTGGACGGCTTTCGCACCCATATCCTCAAAAATATCGCGATAACGGTTGCCGATCGCGGCAGGCTCTCGGGATGCCGAGGGTATGATTGCAATACGAGCGTCTCGTCCACCCGAACGGCTGAAAAACGTCTGTAGGATTTCGCGCCCGTGAACCTTATCTTCCGCGCCGCCGATTACCAAAATAGTCGTTTGAGGGGAATGAGACATCGTCGGTTCGAGAGATTGAGAATCTGTCTGCATCATAGGAGTTTGGGGCGTAAGTTGGACTGAAGGCAACGGCGATCGGTCTGGACGTAACGACGAACGTGCCACGCACCGATCGACGCGAACGCGCTTTGAAACCGATCGGTCGCCGAACGAGCGGGTTGGCGATCGATGGAGAACGAGTCCCAGGCTGAGCCTGTAGCTTCAGTATTCGTTCGCACCACAGACCTCGTGCTACAGGCCAACGTTTTCGCACCTCGCGCCGACAAGTTGCAGGAAGTTCTAACGCTGAGTGACAGCAGAAAACGAGCGACTCGCCGCCAAATTAACGGTCGCACCTAAGCTCGTCTATCATATCACCTCGCGTTCGTTCTCCTGCACGGTCAGATCCGCTAGACCTTCGAGAAATTCGACAATTGCCGTCCGTCCGGTCGCCGTCGAACTGATAAAGTGAAAGTACATCCTATCCTTTGTCCGAACCTCAATTCTGTGAGATTTGATATCGTTACGCTATTTCCTGAATTTTTTTCTGGCCCGCTACAGGTCGGACTTCTCGGAAAAGCGCTCGACCGACAGATCGCCGAAGTTCACCGAACGAACCCCAGGGATTTCACCACAGACAAACATCGGCGGGTAGACGACGAACCCTACGGTGGGGGAGTCGGGATGGTCATGAAACCCGAACCACTCTTCGCGGCTGTCGAATCGTTACCCGTGTTGCCTCGGCGGGAAGTGGTATTTCTTTCGCCCCAAGGCGAACCGATGACGCAAAGCCTGTTTAAACAGTGGGCGACCGAGGCCGACCAACTGGTGCTGATTTGCGGACGCTACGAAGGCATTGACGAACGGGTCATGCACCTGGTAACGCGAGAAGTGTCCTTGGGGGATTTCGTATTGACTGGCGGTGAAATTCCCGCGCTCGCTTTAATCGATGGAGTCGTGCGCCTGCTACCGGGAACGGTCGGTAAAACGGCATCTCTAGAAGCCGATAGCTTTGAAGGCGGACTCCTCGATTATCCCCACTACACCCGTCCTCCCGTGTTTCGCGATTACGCCGTTCCCGAAGTGTTACTCTCGGGCAACCACGCCAAAATCGCCCAATGGCGGCGAGAACAACAACTCAGACGGACGCGGGAGCGCCGACCGGACTTATTGAGCGATGCTAACCTGGAAGAAACAGACGGCTACGAGCGATCGAGGCATTCGTAAGGCTGAATTTCAACGATCGATCGCTCCGAGAACGGCTTGTAGAAGATTTCGCCGCGCGATCGCCAAGGGTACTGTTCGGGAGTTCGCCATCGACCTGTAATCGTCGTTCGGACAATGCCGCCATCTTCAAATTGCTATCGGGTTGCCATGCTTTGATGCTTGACCCAACACAACCATGCGTAAGTTTAATCTTTTCCTCGCCAGTCTGCTAGCGGTCTGGTTCGTCAACCAGACGACGATCGATGTTAGAGAAAGACCCCCGATACCCCAATTCGGCGTCGAAACAGCCGAAGCCAAACGGAGTAGCGGCGGTCGCAGTCGCGGCGGGTCGTTCTCCCGTCCGAGTCGATCGTCTCCCTCCCGTTCTCGCAGTTCCTCGCCGTCCTCGAGCGGTAGCAGCAGCGGTAGCAGTACGCGATCGCGCACCCCTCAGCCGCGCAGCACTCCAACACCTCAGCCGCGCAGTACTCCAACATCCCAGCCGCGCAGCACTCCGACACCATCTTCAAGTAATAGCGGCCGGACGGGTGGTCGCGTTCGGGGCGGGTCGTTCCAGCGCACGCCGACCCCCGCTCCCACCTCTACACCGAACGCCGTCCCGCGATCGACGCCGACTTCGACGCCGAGACCGGCTCCTACGGGCGTTCCCGATCGCACTTCTCCGACTTACCAGCGCAATAACTACGAGTTAGAAGTCGAAGTCGAACAGCCCTCGCGCAATTACTACACCCCCGTCGTTCCCAACGCGCCGAGTGCGGGACGGGCCGAACCGGCTAACGCCAACACCGAATCCGTTACCACCCCTACAGTCGATCGCCAAACGGACTCAGACGCAGCGATCCGAAGTCAAACTCGCCGGTCTTCGGGGAATTCCTGGGTGAAGTTCTTATTGCTGCTGTTGGTTCTCGGGGGCGTTATCTTCCTCGTTTGGTGGCTGATGTCTCGCCAAGATCGCAACGCGAGCGATCGCACGGCGGCCGGGGTCGCTCGGGAGTTGGAGAACGATATCGTGACTGTCACAAAACTCCAAGTGGCACTGCTGGCGGAAGCGCGAACCGTTCAGTCCAAGTTGACCGATCTGAGCCGCGATGCCGACCTCGACTCCCGCGAGGGATTAGCTCAATACCTACAAGAGTGTGCGATCGCCCTGCTACGTCAACCCGAATATTGGACGCACGCTCGGGCGAGTTCCGAAACCTTCAAGAGTCGGGAAGCGGCCGAACAGGCATTCGGCCGAGAGTCGATCGCCGAACGCAGTAAGTTTAGCGCCGAAACCTTTTCCAATGTCGGCGGTCGCGTCCGAGAACGAGCGGCCGACCTCGACGAAGGAGTCGAACCGGCTGAATATATCGTGGTGACGATGTTAGTCGGAACAGAAGACGACAAGCCGCTGTTTGAAGGGGTCAATTCGGCTGAAGATCTCGAACAGGCGATGCAGAAAATCGCCGCCGTGACGCCGGACTATCTGCTGGTGTTCGAGCTACTGTGGACGCCTCAAGCGGAAACGGACAGTTTGACCGCCGAGGATCTGTTGACGGAGTATTCCGATATGGTTCCGCTTTGATGGGGCGATACTGACGGGGTTCGAGGGGAACACATTGAAGAAGGTTGAAACTCTCATGTTTGTGTTTGCGTGACCGTTTCCACTTCGCCTCGAAGTCCAAATGTCGTCTGTCCTCTCAGAACTACTGACACGACGACGATCGCGGTTGACATCGTCGTGTCAGTAGAGTCCCGATTCGATCGCACTGGATATCGAGCTTAAGGCGATCGCGATCGCCCGTCGTTTTTCGAGCGCGATCGCTCGAGAACGATCCCCAAAGTATGGTATAAAAGTTGAAGTTTTTTTTCGCTTTGCCGAAACCCTTGTGACAAGTTTCACTGGCTCAAAATTGGGGCGATCGACCTGTCGCCGCCAGTGAATTTTTTTTGTCTGAAATTTCGGCATTGAAAAACAGCCTGACAACAGTAGAGACATCTTTTCATGACCGGAGTATTGACGAAACCAGAAGCATCGAAACCACCTACACTCGATGCTGACGTTCGCATGAAAGACATTTTAAAAACGTTGCCACGAGACGTTTTTAAAAAACGTCCGATTCGAGCTTGGACGGCGTTTTTTACCGATATTGCCCTCGCCGCGATCGGCTATATTGGAATTGCCATTTCCCCTTGGTATTTATTACCGTTTTTGTGGGTATTTCAAGGAACTGTTTTGACAGGATGGTTCGTTCTCGGTCACGATGCAGGACATCGCTCTTTTTCTAATCGAAAATGGGTCAACGATCTCGTCGGTCACATCATGTTTTTGCCGCTGATTTATCCGTTTCACGGCTGGCGAATTCAACATAACTACCATCACAAACACACCAATAAATTAGAAGTCGATAACGCTTGGGATCCCTATCGTCCCGAAGTCTATCGCAACTTATCGGCGATCGAACGGGGCATCTACACCGCCGTTCGCGGGCGGTTCTGGTGGGTCGGTTCGATCGGACACTGGCTCGTCCAACACTTTAACTGGAACTTGTTTTCTGGCAAACAGCGAGAACAGGTGCGGTTTTCAGCATTGTTCGTTATCGTCGCCGCTTGCGTGGGCTTCCCGCTCCTCATCGCCACCACGGGAATCTGGGGATTCGTCAAATTCTGGCTGATGCCCTGGATGGTGTATCACTTCTGGATGAGTACCTTTACCCTGGTTCACCACACCCTCCCCGAGATTCAGTTTCAACCGGCCGAGGAGTGGAACGAAGCTCGCGCCCAACTGTGTGGAACCGTTCACTGTTCTTATCCGGCGTGGGTAGAAGTTCTCTGTCACGACATTAACGTTCACCTTCCCCACCACATTTCGACAGCGATTCCTTGGTACAACTTACGTCGCGCCCATCGCGCCTTAAAAGAGCATTGGGGAACCTATACGATCGAAAAAACGTTTTCTTGGTCGTTAATGAAAGAAATTACCGATCGCTGTCACTTGTACGACGCCCACCGAGGTTATCGATCTTTTAACGAAGGGCGAAACGGTTAAACGATCGCGATAAACCTCGAGCGATCTCGCTGTTATCGCCTCGGGCGGGTGTCGTTGCAGATCGACGCCCGCCATCATTTTGAGATACCTTGGAACCGAAACACAACCAACTTTCCCGATCGGGGAGCTTTTTCGATCGATTTCGCGTCGTAGCCGATATGACCCGAAACGAGAGTACGCAGCACGAACGATGAAGAACTTCTATCGATGGGCGATCGCGGGACTGATTGCCGCTCAACTTCCCCTCTTAGCCGCGAAATCGAGCGTCGCTCAACCGGCGACTGGTTTTGAATGTCGCACCACAGACGGCGTTCATTTCACCGTCGCCTTAAGTCAGGCCGGACGAGCTTCCGAGCCGATCGTAGTCTGGACGAGCGATGCGTTCAGTCAAGCTGGATATCCTCCCGCTCGTCGCTGTCAAGAAGTCACCGCACGGCTCAACGACCTCTTGCAAAACAACGGTCGAAGCCTGTCGGGGCTATATTTAACGGTCGGTCGCGTTAACAGTCAATCTGTTGTCTGTACGGTCAACAGCACCCGAGCCGGTTGTAACAGTACGAACGTTCTATTTACCCTCAGCGGTGCTAACAGTCGCAACCCCGAAGAGGTTCTCTACAGTCTCTCGAGTCGCATGAGTGGGACGAGCATTCAAGAATCGGGAGGCATTCCCTACGTCAACCTCGAGCAACTGGTCAACCAACATTTTTAATGGGGAGGTGAAGACAGCCTTTTACAGCGAGCAGTCAACAGTGAAGACAGCAAACAGATAACTGTTTCTCCCTTGCTCCCCTTCTCCCCCTCTCCCCCTCTCCCC
>NZ_JAQNCQ010000309.1:0-6725 GCF_028368005.1 Geitlerinema sp. CS-897
AATAATTAAATTTATTCTACATTAATCGATCGCTCTATGTCAAGTTCTGCAAGCTTTACAGAATTTCGGCTTTGAATTTCAAATATCGGAATTGGGGTTAAATTAGTATTTTTTTGCATAACAAAATCGGAAGAGCCTGATATTCTTCGATTGAAAATTTTTTCGTGAATAACATTTTGTATTAAAAGCAGAGCTTAGCGTGTTTTTTTTATTTTTTTATTGTAGCAAAAAAATATTAAAAGCGATCCAGTTTTTTACTCATCGAGAGTCCGAGGCTTTTAGCAACGATCGAGAATTTAAATTGAATTACAGCAATATTTAAATTGAGTAATTTTTTGAATATTTAAGAATATTAAAAATACATTAAATTTTATGCCAGATTTGTTGCATTTCAGGGACGATCGCTAAGTACAAATACCTGTCGATCTCCCAAAATCTACCGATTAATCTAAAGAAAATCTGTAGTCCGCAACCGAGCGATCGGGGATCGAGAAAAGGGGTTTTAAGATAGAAAGCAACAGGCAAATTGCCTCGGAGTCGCGACCTCCGCCAGCGAAACCGCCACTTGGAGGAAACCCCATGACCCACGCCGAACCGTTTTCAATTCCCGAACGCGCACTCGATCGCGATTGCACCACCCTTTCGCGCCACGTTCTCCAACAGCTTCAAAGCTTCTCCGCCGAAGCCCAGGATCTCAGCGCCCTCATGAACCGCATCGCCCTCGCGGGGAAACTCACCGCCCGCCGTCTCAGCCGTGCGGGACTCATGGAAGGCGTTCTCGGGTTCGCCGGAACTGAAAACGTCCAAGGGGAATCCGTCAAAAAGATGGATGTCTACGCCAACGAGGTGTTTATCTCCGTCTTCAAACAAAGCGGCTTAGTCTGTCGCCTCGCCTCAGAGGAAATGGAAAAGCCCTACTACATCCCAGAAAACTGCCCCATCGGACGCTATACCCTCGTCTACGATCCCATCGACGGTTCCTCGAACATCGACGCCAACCTCAACGTCGGTTCGATTTTCGCCATTCGCCAACAAGAAGGTAACGACGAAAGCGGTGAAGCCTTGGACTTACTACAATCGGGGCGCAAACAACTCGCCGCCGGTTACATCCTCTACGGGCCGAGTACCGTTCTCGTCTACTCTATCGGAAACGGCGTCCACGCCTTCACCCTCGATCCGAGTTTAGGCGAATTCATCCTCTGGCAAGAAAACATCCAAGTTCCCAACCACGGAGCCGTTTACAGCGTCAACGAAGGGAACTTCTGGCAGTGGGACGACTCCATTCGGGACTATACCCGTTACGTCCACCGTCACGAAGGCTACACCGGACGCTACAGCGGCGCACTCGTCGGGGACTTCCATCGCATCCTGTTACAAGGTGGCGTGTTCCTCTACCCCGGAACGGTGAAGAAACCCGAAGGTAAACTGCGTTTGCTGTACGAATCGGCGCCCCTAGCCTATCTCATCGAACAAGCGGGAGGACGGGCGAGTACGGGAACCCAAAACATCCTCGATGTGGTTCCCGAGAAGTTGCACCAACGGACACCTTTAATTATCGGCAGTACCGAAGACGTTGCCCTCGTCGAATCGTTCATTCAAGAGGGAACGCGCCGAGAACAGGACAAAGTTTTGACCTAACAGACGAGGTGAGGTGATGAGGTGATGAAGTGATGATGGAATGATGAGAGCCGAAATGCTCTTGTACTGGGCTTTTCAACTTATCTCGAACTCGCGATCGACTCCAGTTTTAGCCTTGGTTCGCTCCGGCTCACTTTAGTTTGTCAAGTTCAAGTTTGTAGACTCCACACCGATTCAGTTATGACTACGACGAAAAATCCACTCTTCGAGCTGCAAAAATACGGTCAAAGCGTTTGGATGGACAACTTGTCCCGCGACGCGATCGCCTCTGGCGAACTCGAAACGCTGATTCGAGATCGCGCTGTACGCGGGATTACCTCCAACCCAGCCATCTTTGAAAAAGCGATCGCCGGAAACCAAATTTACGACGAAGACATCGCCGACGGCGTCAAAGCTGGAAAATCCGTCCTCGAAATTTACGAATCTCTGGTGTTTGACGATATTCGCAACGCCTGCGACGTTCTCAAACCCGTCTACGACGCCAGCCACGGCGTTGATGGTTACGTGAGTATCGAAGTTCCTCCCACCATCGCTCGCGATACTGAAAGTACCATCGCCGAAGCCCGTCGCTACTTTCAGACGATCGATCGCCCCAACTTGATGATTAAAATCCCCGGAACTCCCGAAGGCTTACCTGCCGTCGAACAGGCGATTTCCGAAGGAATTAACGTTAACGTGACGCTGCTGTTTGCCATCGACGCCTACGTTAACAGCTTCTGGGCGTACATTAAAGGCTTAGAAACCCGCGCCGCCCAAGGCGAAGATATTTCCAACATCTCCTCGGTGGCTAGCTTCTTCCTCAGCCGCATCGACAGCAACATCGACGCGCGACTCGAGGCTAAACTCGCCGAAACTGAGGATTCCGAAACACGGGAGAAGTTGGAATCGCTCAAAGGTAAAGTGGCGATCGCCAACGCCAAACTCGCCTATCAAGAGTACAACAAAATCGTCACGAGCGATCGCTGGAAAGCCCTAGCCGCCAAAGGTGCCAAAGTTCAACGACTCCTCTGGGCTAGCACCAGCACCAAAAACCCCAACTACAGCGATGTCATGTACGTTGACGAACTCGTCGGCGCTAACACCGTTAACACCTTACCGCCCAAAACCATCGAAGCCTGCGCCGACCACTGCCACGTCAGCAACCGCATCGAAACCCACATCGACGACGCTCAAAGGGTTATCGACAGTTTACTCGAAGCCGGAATCGATCTCGATGCCGTTATGGACGAACTCCTCGAAGAAGGCATCGACAAATTCATCAAACCCTTCGAGTCGCTGATGTCTTCCCTCGAGGAAAAAGTCAAGCAACTCGCGTTAGTCTAATTTCAAAAGGGGAGAAAGGGAGCTTTTACAGTGAACAGTGAGCAGTTAACAGTTTCTCACCTCCCCCTCTCCCCCTCTCCCTCTCTTCTCTTTATGATTGCCATTCAAGAAAATCCCCTTCGCGTCGGACTGCAACAGGATCGCATCCCCGAACCGCAAATTATCATCATTTTCGGCGCCTCGGGAGATCTCACCCAGCGCAAACTCGTTCCGGCGATTTACCAAATGAATCTCGAACGTCGGCTTCCCCCAGAACTGACCATCGTAGGGGTGTCCCGGCGCGAGTGGAGTCACGATTATTTTCGCGAACACTGTCGTCAAGGAATTGAAGAATTTGGCGGCGGACTGCAATCGGAGGATATCTGGAACAGCTTCGCCAAAGGACTGTTTTACTGTCCCGGTAATATCGACAGTTCCGAAAGCTATCAAAAACTCAAAGCCTTTTTAGGCGAACTGGACGAAGAACGGGGAACTCGCGGAAATCGGGTGTTTTACCTCTCTGTCGCGCCCCGGTTCTTCGGAGAAGCGACGCAACAACTCGGGGAAGCCGGAATGCTCGCCGATCCTCGCAAACAGCGTCTCGTCATCGAGAAACCTTTCGGTCGAGATTTGGCGTCGGCGCAAGCTCTCAACCAAGTGGTACAAAGTGTTTGTGATGAAAAACAGGTCTATCGCATCGACCACTATTTGGGGAAGGAAACGGTACAAAATCTGTTGGTGTTCCGCTTCGCTAACGCGATTTTCGAGCCGTTGTGGAACCGCCAGTATATCGACCACGTACAGATTACCGTGGCGGAAAAGGTGGGGTTAGAAGGACGTGCGGGGTATTACGAAACCTCGGGAGCGTTGCGAGACATGGTGCAAAACCACCTGATGCAACTGTTCAGTCTCACGGCGATGGAACCGCCGAACTCTCTCGACGCCGACAGCATCCGCAACGAGAAAGTGAAGGTGGTGCAGGCGGCGCGATTGGCAGATTTGGACAATTTGGAAAACGCCGCCGTTCGCGGACAGTACATCCCTGGATGGGTCAACGGAAAGCAAGTCCCCGGTTATCGTGATGAGGAGGGGGCTGACGAGAATTCGACAACGCCAACCTATGCGGCGTTGAAGTTATCGATCGATAATTGGCGGTGGAAAGGGGTTCCGTTTTATTTGCGAACGGGAAAACGGATGCCGAAGAAAGTGACGGAAATCGCGATTCAGTTTAAAGAGGTTCCCTATTTGATGTTCCAGTCAGCGGCCAAACAGGCGAATCCCAATGTCTTGGCCATGCGGATTCAGCCGAACGAGGGGATTAGTATGCGCTTTGAGGTGAAGACGCCGGGAACTTCGCTGAGAACGCGATCGGTGAATATGGATTTCCGCTACGATGCGGCGTTTGGTAAACCGAACACAGACGCCTATAGTCGCTTGCTGATTGACTGTATGTTGGGCGATCAAACTTTGTTTACCCGCAGCGACGAAGTCGAAGCCTCTTGGCGGGTTCTGACACCGGTTTTGGAAGTGTGGGACGCCCCCGCCCCACCGGATTCGATTCCGCTGTACGAAGCGGGAACTTGGGAACCGGTCGAGGCCGAACTGTTACTCAATCGCGACGGTCGCCGTTGGCGCAGGTTATAACGGCTGCAACTGAAACGGCCACAACGATCGCGAGTTTCGATGATTCGCCCGAGGTTGCCAGACACACTTTAGTTCAAGGATTGCGAGAACGATTTCTATGAATACGCCACTCGTTGCTTTACAGAAGCCCAAAGACGTTTCGATTGCGGAAGTCGAAGCCGAACTGAGTAAAATTTGGCTCGGTCAAACCAGCGGCCAGGGCGCACCCCTTGCCAGTCGCGCCTCGACGTTTAGTATGGTCGTCTACGAACCCGAGGAGTTCCAGCAGTTGTTGGCTGGGCTGGGGTTTTATGAGGGAGCGATCGATGGGATCAATGGGGAACAGACGCGACAGGCGATCGAAGCGGCGCAGAAAGCTTACGATCTCGATATCACCGGACATATCAACCCCAAAACCCTGGCTAAACTGCGCGAGGAGTTCGATCGCCTCCCGCCAGACCGACGCCAAATCAACAATCTCGACGCTCGAGGATTTCAAGTCAGCGAAGCGATCGCCGGACAAAATCCCTGTCGGATTATTACCCTCTGTCCGACCATCGGGGCTGAGGATACGGGCGTTACGGCGCAAGTCTCGGCCTACTGTCCGGTTCAGCGCAAGAGTTCTCAGCTTATTTGTTGTGAGTATCTGACGCTGCGGGGAACCAAAGATGCTTTAAACCGCGTTGGGGAAATGGTTTCCTCGTTGATGGTTCCCGATTTGCCGAAGTTCGTCTGGTGGAAGGCGACACCCAACCCGGAACAAGAGTTATTCCAACAACTGGCGAAACGCAGTCACTGCATTATCGTCGATTCGGGGTATTTCAGCGATCCCGAATCGGAATTGTTGAAAATGCAGGAACTCATCGAACAGGAAATCTATATCGCCGATCTCAACTGGCATCGTTTGTCAGCGTGGCAAGAACTCACCGCCGCCGCCTTCGATCCGCCAGAGCGTCGCGACTCTCTCAAGGAAATCGACAATATCACGATCGATTACGAAAAAGGCAACAATTCCCAAGCGTTGATGTTTTTAGGCTGGTTTGCCAGTCGCTTGGGTTGGAAGCCGATTTCTTATACGTCCGAACGGAACGATTACGACATTGCGCGGGTGTCGTTTCAAGGGGAGTGCGATCGCGAAATTCATGCCGAACTCGCAGGGGTTCCCGTCGGAGACGTGGGCGAAATTCCTGGGGATCTCGTCGGGTTGCGCCTGACTTCAGCTAATACTTGTGCCGACTGCTGTACGATTCTCTGCTCGGAAACGACCGGTTGTATGCGGATGGAAGCGGGCGGAAGCGCCCAATCTTGCCGCACGGAACAGGTGACGGAACTCTCGGATCAGAAGGCGGAATTGTTGATGGCGCAACAGCTACAGCGATGGGGACGCGACGTGTTGTACGAGGAAAGTTTGGCGGTCACCGCTCAGATTTTGAGATTGCGTTAGACCGAAAAGCGACAGGAGAAGCGATCGCTCCTCCTGTCATTTTGTTGAATTTATCTCTCTTCTGTCAAACTGGGGCTAGATGCGTGAAGTACCCGACGAGTAAAGCTTCGCATACAGCGCGGGCTTCCAGTTTCACCGGCCAGCACCGCCACGCCCGCGAACCCAGTTTTGGTCTTCGTTCTCTCGGATGCAAGCTCCGAGAGCTGCGAAGACTGCGTCTTACCCAGCCTCTGGATGTTTGGCTTGCCGCAAGCGACAGCCCTGACTCCCGTGACGCATGGCGTCACCCTGGCAACAACCCGTCTTCCACAGGTCGATCTTTGTCGCTTGTCTCAAGCACGGACTTACGGGTACCGTGAACGTTGAAGAAAACAGCTTCCCCGAGCTGCCGATCTGTCTGCGGCGAGAGGTCGTCCTCTACTTTGAAGCTAGCCTGTCTGTTCGATACGGTCGGGCAGGTCGTTGACCATCTCGATTATACCTTGCCGCTCGGCTATCCCGGCCGCCGCTGGCCTTCATCTGCAGCGCGGGGCTTCTCGCCGAGGGAGCTAATACGGAATCCGTGTACGAAAACCTGGCTATAATAGGGCTTGCTGAATAACTTCAAAAAACAGGGTACGGAAAGTTGACCAGAAATGGAACAGAGTTAAGCATAAGCTGTTTTTCGAGTATAAACTAGCTTGATATAACTCATCCTAATGATTGGAGACACAAACTC
>NZ_JAQNCQ010000310.1:0-36365 GCF_028368005.1 Geitlerinema sp. CS-897
AGCGTTTTGACGCCTTTCTTCAGCTTTTTTTTGAGTGGTATCAGGTAAATACAAACCTTCTTCTGTGGCATGGCGTCGGAGTTCTCGAGAAATCGTTTCTTTGTCTCGACCAAGACGACTAGCGATCTCCCCCCGCGAACAATTTTCCTGAGTGAAAAGTTTATAGATCTCAACACGCTCAGATGAGGTAAGATAGCTTGGTGGTGCAGAAAAGTCCTGAAACCCTTGCTATACAATAGTTCTAGTGAATCTATCGATTTCTGGATGGCGGTGAGAAGACGAACGTATTCAAAGGGGTTTGAGGTGCTGAAAGACACCCTCAAGATTGACTTCACATCTCGTGCTTTTTGTCAATGCTCTGTTTTCAAAAGTTTTCTGCACCACTAAGCGGTGGCGGTTATCCCGAACTCTACGCCGCGCAACTCTCGGAAAATCAGAGTTTGCGTCGAGCGATCGCAGCATTTTGCCAGTCGGGGCGTCCGGTTTACGCTGAATGTGGTGGGTTGATGTATCTCTCTCAGGGATTGCTGGAATCCGAGCGATCGTCTTATCCGTTTGTGGGCGTTCTTCCCTTCTGGACGACAATGGGAAAACGGGTTAAATTGGGCTATCGTCAGGCGGAAGTTATGGGTTCGACGAGATTCTTTCCCAAACAAAGCAAAATTCGCGGACATCGCTTTCATTATTCCGATATCGTCGATGAATCGGGTAATCTGTTAGACCTCAACCCTGGCGACTCTGCCGCTTCCGTCATAGAGTTCGATTACCGATTGCAAGGCTGGGGCGATCGCCTGGAGTGGGAAGGATATCGCATCGGTAACGTTCTCGCCAGCTACGTTCACTTACACTTTGGCAGCAATCCGGCGTTTCCCCAACAGTTTGTCTGCTATTGTCGAGAGCGATCGCTGTAAGCTGCGATTGTTATTCGCCGCTTGTCAAGTTCTGTTTGCGGAAGCCGATTCTGGAGTAACCTCGTGGGAAATCCTCAAAACGTGTAAACTTTTGGTAGCCAAGCTTTGCATAAAAATCAGCGGCTTGCCAGCTTTGAGTCCAAAGCCAGAGTCCTACAAGTTGCTGCGAGGCTGCATAGTTTTCTGCCTGTTTCATTAAAGACTTCCCCAATCCTTGCCCACGATAGTTTTCGTCTACCCAAAGCTCATCAATATACAGCCAATCCCACAATAAATCTGCTGTGAGAATTCCGATCGCATCTTGCCCGTTGTAAGCGATCCATGCCAGTCGTTCCTTACCAAAAGGAGGTGCAGAAGTCGCCTCAGAATGACGAGAAAAGCCAGCCATTAGGATGGCCTGTTCCGCAGAAGTTAAATTGCCAGATCGGAATTTTATTTCAACCATTGAAGAAACGTAAATCGAAGGTATTTGTGGTTCTTCCGAACTTACCATGCAAGAAATCGCTGAAACCCTTACAGGAAAAGAGTTTTTGCTAAACTGTATAAAAAATCCGCTCAAATTGCGAAATTCCTTTCCAGATATATAGCAATCCTAAATGGTTTGCGGAAACAGATCGGCTGAAAACCCCATACTGCAATGATTCATATTGAAAACAATTCGCAAACAAAGTCATACTGCTATAGGCTACAAGCATTTACCCTACACACCAAGGTCGGAAGAGCCGAAAACTTCAAAACAAGTTAGAGTATTAAAAGCTAAATTTTATTGTAGCCAATCTTTTTCTCAAAACTCATTCTCGTTTTCCTCGTGCGCTCGTTTCCCGGTTTCGCATGGGAATGCAGTCGGGAGGGCTATTCCCTCCCCAACACTAGAAAACATCAACCTAAGCAAAAACAACCGTGCGATTGTTGTAAGACAAAACGCGACGATGCAAATGCGATCGCACCGCTCTCGCTAACACCATTCGCTCCAAATCTTTCCCTTTCCGAATCAGATCGGCAACCGTATCACGGTGACTGACACGCACCACATCCTGCTCGATAATCGGTCCTTCATCGAGATTTTCCGTCACGTAATGCGCCGTTGCTCCAATAATCTTAACCCCACGTTTGTACGCCCGGTGATAAGGTTTTGCTCCCGCAAAAGCCGGAAGAAACGAATGGTGAATATTGATGACTTTCGGGAACTTTTCGACAAAATCCGAACTGAGAATCTGCATATATTTCGCCAACACCACCAGGTCGATATCGTACTGTTGCAACAATTCCAGTTCTCGAGTTTCCTGTTCCACTTTCGTCTCTTTCGTAATCGGAACGTGATGAAAATCGATACCAAACTGTTCGGCGATCGGCTGTAATTCTGTATGATTGCTAAGAATTAACGGAATTTCTGCCTGAAACTCTTTCGCCTTTTGACGCCACAATAAATCGAGCAAACAATGGTCTTGTTTCGTCACCCAAATGGCGATGCGCGGAACGTCATCAGAAAAATGCAGTTCCCAATCCGCTTCCAAAGGCTTCGCCACCGCATCGAAAGCCGGGGCAATAATCTCTCGAGGTAGGTTAAAACCGTCGAGTTGCCATTCAATGCGGCTGAGAAACAGTCCGGCGGAAAAGTCCGTATGATGGTCGGCATGGATGATATTTCCGCCGTTGGAATAGATAAAATTGGCGATTTTCGCCACGAGTCCCTGGCGATCGGGACAAGCCAAAAGTAAAATTGCAGTGGAACCGTTCATGAATCGTTGCAGTCGATCGCTGCGAGAGCGCGATGTTCGAGGGTTTGCTATCAAAGGTTGCACAAATTGCAAACCCCGATTATACACAGCTTCTCGAGCCTTTTAAGCCGAAAGGGGAAGTTCGTTCGCCCCTTGCTGTTGTTGCAGTCGATACATATGCTCGAACAACCGCCAGCAATAGGCTTCGGAGAGTCCACAAGTCACAGCACCCCGTAACACTACGTTGAAATACCAGTCGTTGGGTGCGAGTTCGCGGGGGAGTTTGTTGACGACAACGTAAGTCCGAACGTCGCTATAGTGGCGATCGCCACACTGTACGGCGATAGTTTCGCGGCGATAGCCTCCCGTGGGGATTTCTTCCCGTTCGTCGAGGCGATCGCTCAAACGCCAGGGAAGACGGTACAGAACTCCCTCAACGCGAGCGTTATCGTCGCGGACGACATCGAGAACGCCACAGTTGCGACGCCGCGATCGACGGTTGAAGGCGAGGCGATATCCGTCGAGAACCGCCGTACCCACCACGTAGTCTCGCGTACTTTCGCCGAGGGTTCGCTGTAGGTCGATCGGACACATACAACTACCGTAGGCGAAATAATAGAAACTGGTTTCGGACAATACTCGATGGTGGGGCGTGCGATCGAGACAACGTTCGCTCGATCGTGCGATTTCGCTCGGCGACAGTCGATCGGGGCGATCGCTCATAGCAAACCTCCTAAACGTGACAGACAAAACGTGACAGAGATAACAGCTTGACTTGTAGGCTGCTTGTAATACTTTTGATAGAATTCTCCACCCATCTTATCAAAACCACAGTATCTCGACCGAGAAACCGTAGATTAACTTAACAAAGCGCCACTAACAACAACGACGCACCGAAAACATCGGTACGCCGTCGATCGAGATATTGAAAAATTAGAGAATTTAGAGAGACAAAGCCAGAAGAGAACCTAACGTTCTCATCATCCCTTCATCTACCCAATTAAGCCGGAACCAGAACGTCTTCAAGAGACATCCAACGAAAGGTGCGATCGCCGCCCACTTCCACCACCACTTTCACGCGGGGTTCGATTTTCGGAAGCGCCGTCAAATATTCAAGTTCCTGACGAGACAACACTCTTCCATCGAAAATCCACAGCAATAGACCTTTCGATCGATCCGGAAGCGTATCCAGTTGCGTTTGCACGATCGGGGGAACGTAAGCGATCGGCCCCACCGCACCGTCACCGAAATCCTTTTTACCCAAATGAGGGGGACGAACGCCGTGAACGCCCATCAAATAAGACGCCAAATCGCCCAATCCCCGAGCGCAGAGCGAAATACTCGTATAACCCGCAGCCCGAGCGCGTCGTTGGTAACGTCCTTCAAAGCCACCTTCGAGAGGAACGTAAGCCCCTAACGCCCCAAACTGCTCGAGATCCGATAGAAATTTTTTGCCGTTTGCCAGTAATATCATGCGCTTTAAACTCTAAATAGATTGCCATCGACGCGCCTAGCGCGAGACCGCCACAGAACCGTCCGACAAGACGCGATCGCAAATTACCGCAACAATCCTTTAAAAAAGTATAGCCCCACAGCGGGATTCCCACGAGGATACGGCCGAGTCAGCCTACAGGATAGCGATCTGCGATCGCATGAAAATTTTGCCAGCACTAGACAATTAAGATCGACTCGCGTATACTGAGAAATTGCGACTGAAAGTTATAAAAAAACGTTAGCACTATAGTATATAGTGCGACTCGATCGCATAGCCTACGGGACTGGCTTACTGCCCTCAACAAGGCAACAAGTCGCAAGCGTAGAGGTATCCCCGCGCCCGAACCGTCCATGTTATCGGCGTCTGGGAAAATTCGGAAACGGTTCCCCAACGTCAGTTGCGAACCCACTCCGGAGATACTGGGCTAACCCAGAGTTTGCCTAAGTCTCAGCCGAACCCGGCAACCTCGAAACAGCTTTAACGGACACCCCAGTTCAACGTATCGAATCTCCTCGATCGCGGCAACCGAAGTGGTTCTAGAGAACCATCGGCGGTTGTCGCGTTATAGGGGTGTCAAACGCTGCGAGCGATCTGCGGGTGAGGCATACGCCAACCTATCTTCGTATGTGTAGTGGCTAAACAAGGAGAAAACAGTACCGTGTCTGTTGGGATTCTCGGCAAAAAAGTCGGCATGACGCAAATCTTTAACGAGGAAGGCATAGCCGTCCCCGTTACCGTCGTTGAAGCCGGACCGTGCAAAGTCACGCAAATCAAAACCAAAGAAACTGACGGGTACGAAGCCGTACAAATCGGCTACGACGAAGTCAAGCCTAAAGCACTGAACAACCCGCTACTGGGTCATCTCAAAAAATCCGATTCCCCGGCTCTGCGCCACCTGCGCGAATACAAACCCGCCAGTGTCAGCGAGTACGAACTCGGACAGTCCGTCACCGTAGAAATCTTTGAAAACGGACAAATCGTAGACGTAACCGGTCACAGCATCGGTAGAGGCTTCACCGGATATCAAAAGCGCCATAACTTCAAGCGCGGGCCTATGTCTCACGGGTCGAAAAACCACCGCCTCCCCGGTTCGACGGGTGCTGGAACGACCCCCGGTCGCGTCTATCCCGGCAAACGGATGGCCGGTCGCAAAGGGAACGATCGCGTCACCATCCGCAAACTGACCGTCGTTAAAATCGATGCCGAACGGAACCTGCTGCTCGTGAAAGGGTCCGTTCCCGGAAAACCCGGAAGCTTAATCAGTATCGCCCCCGCCAATATCGTTGGCGCCAAATAGTCCTTCCATCCTCGAACGAGTAACAGACGATCGACATGGTTAATTGTGTAGTTCGCAACTGGCAAGGCGAAGAAGTGGGACAAGCCACCTTCGAACTCAAAGTTGCCAAAGAAGAAAGCGCCGCCCACATCGTCCACCGCGCCCTCGTGCGTCAAACGACCAACGCCCGCCAAGGGACGGCTTCCACCAAAACTCGCGCCGAAGTGCGCGGTGGCGGTCGCAAGCCCTGGCGTCAAAAAGGCACCGGTCGCGCCCGGGCCGGTTCGACCCGGTCTCCCCTATGGCGAGGCGGTGGGGTCATCTTCGGTCCCAAACCGAGAGAATACAACCTCAAAATGAACCGAAAAGAGCGGCGTCTCGCCCTGAGAACCGCCTTTTCCAGCCGTGCCGAAGATCTGATCGTCGTCGAAGAATTCGCCGAACAGTTTTCGCGCCCCAAGACGAAAGACCTCGTCAACGCCTTCGAGCGTTGGGGCATCGACGCCGACACCAAAATCCTAATGATTTTGCCGGAAATCCCCGACAACGTATATCTGTCGGCTCGTAACGTCGAGCGGCTCAAAACCATCGCCGCCACCAACCTCAACGTCTACGACCTGCTTCACGCCGACAAAATCGTGACCACGGCCGCAGGATTAGCCAAGATTCAGGAGGTTTACAGTGACTAAAACCGTTTCGCAGCGCGACCTAGCCGATATCATCCGTTGCCCCCTCATCACCGAGAAAGCCACGCGGCTGATGGAGAACAACCAATACACCTTCGACGTCGCGCTCAAAGCCACCAAGCCCGAAATCAAAGCGGCCGTCGAAGCCATGTTCGAGGTCAAAGTGGTTTCCGTGCAAACCCTCCGCAAACCGCTTAAGAAAAAGCGCGTCGGACGTTTCGTCGGATACAAAGCCCAGTACAAACGCGCGATCGTTCGGCTGGCCGACGGCGATTCGATCGACCTGTTCCCCGACGTTTAAAACTGGCGTCCGAACCCTCGCCCCTTCTTTCGTAGCACACCAAACCTGAGACAAACATCATGGGTATTCGTTCGTACCGACCCTACACCCCGAGTACTCGCCAAGCCACCGTCTCGGACTTCTCCGAAGTCACTCGGAGCAAACCCGAGAAAAGCCTGACCAAATCCAAACACCGCGCCAAAGGGCGTAACAACCGGGGCGTCATCACCTGTCGCCATCGCGGTGGCGGTCACAAACGCCGCTATCGCTTCGTCGACTTCCGCCGGGACAAACACAACGTTCCTGCCAAAGTCGCAGCGATCGAATACGACCCCAACCGCAACGCCCGCATCGCCTTACTGCACTACCAAGACGGCGAAAAGCGGTACATCCTGCACCCGAGCGGACTGGCCGTCGGCAGCACCGTCGTTGCCGGTCCCGAGTCCCCCATCGAAGTCGGGAACGCCCTGCCCCTGGGAAGCATTCCCCTGGGTACGAGCGTCCACAACGTCGAACTCATGCCCGGTCGCGGCGGTCAAATTGTCCGCGCAGCAGGAACCAGCGCCCAAGTGGTCGCCAAAGAAGGTAACTTTGTCACGCTGAAACTGCCTTCGACCGAAGTTCGCATGGTGCGCCGCGAATGCTACGCCACCATCGGACAAGTGGGCAACAGCGAAGCCAGAAACCTAACCCTCGGCAAAGCCGGACGCACCCGCTGGAAAGGTCGTCGCCCGCAAGTGCGCGGTAGCGTCATGAACCCCGTCGATCACCCCCACGGTGGCGGTGAAGGACGCGCTCCCATCGGTCGCAGCGGTCCGATGACCCCCTGGGGCAAACCCGCACTGGGGATGAAAACCCGTCAGAAGAACAAACAAAGCGACAAATACATCGTGCGTCGCCGTCGTAAGACTTCCAAACGCAGCCGGGGCGGACGCGAAAGCTAAACCTCGTCCGGCCGTCTCAGAACGGACTCCCTCTGTGTACTTCACCCAGAACGAAACTATGAGTCGATCGCTCAAAAAAGGGCCTTTCATCGCCGACAGCTTGATGAAAAAAATCGAAGCCCTCAACGCCAAAAACGAAAAACAAGTTATCAAAACCTGGTCTCGCGCATCTACGATCGTGCCGCAGATGATCGGACATACCATCGCCGTCCATAACGGTCGCGCTCACGTCCCCGTCTACGTTAGCGAGCAAATGGTCGGCCACAAACTCGGAGAATTCGCCCCGACGCGCACCTTCCGAGGCCACGCCAAGAGTGATAAAAAAGCCCGCCGCTAGAGAAGGAGAAGCCTCATGGCTGTCGATACTACCGAACAAGCAAAGGCGACTGCGCGCTATATCCGAATGTCCCCCCATAAAGTGCGCCGCGTACTCGACCAAATTCGGGGACGGACTTACCGGGAAGCACTGGTCATCTTAGAATTCATGCCCTACCGGGCTTGCGACCCCGTCCTCAAAGTCCTGCGTTCGGCCGTCGCCAACGCCGAACACAACCTCGGCATCGATCCGGCGTCCCTCGTGGTGTCCGAAGCCTTCGCCGACCAAGGGCCGAGCCTGAAACGCTATCGCCCTCGCGCTCAAGGTCGCGCTTACATGATTCGCCGACCCACCTGTCACATCACCGTGGCAGTCGCCCCTGAAATTGACGAAGAGTAGACAAGAGGACTAGGACTCGTGGGACAAAAGATTCACCCGACTGGGTTTCGCTTGGGAGTAACCCAAGAACACCGCTCTCGTTGGTTCGCCGATAGCAAACGCTATCCCGAACTGCTCAAAGAAGACCGCCTGATTCGGGAGTATATCCAAAACAACCTGAACAACGCCGGAATTTCGGAAGTTCGCATCGAACGCAAGGCCGACCAAATCGACCTGGAAATTCGCACCGCCCGTCCCGGTGTAGTCGTCGGTCGCGGTGGCAGCGGCATCGAAAGCCTGCGGACGAACCTGCAACGGATTCTCGGCGGTAGCAACCGTCAAATTCGCATCAACGTCGTCGAAGTGACCCGTGTGGACGCCGACGCCGCCTTGATTGCCGAATATATCGCCCAACAACTCGAACGGCGGGTGTCCTTCCGTCGCGTCGTGCGCCAAGCCATCCAACGAGCCCAACGCGCTGGTGTCGAAGGCATCAAAGTGCAAGTGGCCGGACGCCTCAACGGTGCCGAAATCGCACGGACTGAATGGACTCGCGAAGGTCGCGTTCCCCTGCATACGTTACGGGCTGATATCGATTACTGCTACCGTACCGCCCGCACCATTTACGGCATCCTGGGCGTGAAAGTGTGGATTTTCAAAGGCGAAATCTTGCCGGGACAGGAAGAAAAAGCGCCCGCGAACGCCGATCGCCCTCGCCGTCGCCAACAGCGTCGCAGACAGTTTGAAGATCGCTCCAACGAAGGGTAAAACCGAGTCCCGTCGGTCGCACCCTGTCTGACCCATAGCCAACGTTCGATTCGCAAACCATGCTCAGTCCGAAACGTACCAAATTCCGCAAACAGCAGCGCGGACGACTCCGGGGTCAAGCCACCCGTGGCAACAAAGTCGATTTCGGGGAGTACGGCCTCCAAGCTCTCGAGCCGTCCTGGATTACCTCCCGTCAAATCGAAGCCAGCCGTCGGGCAATGACTCGTTACGTCCGTCGCGGTGGGAAAATCTGGATTCGTCTGTTTCCCGACAAACCCGTGACCATGCGTCCGGCAGAAACCCGGATGGGTTCCGGTAAAGGATCGCCCGAGTTTTGGGTGGCTGTCGTCAAACCCGGCCGCATCATGTTCGAGATCGCAGGCGTCCCCGAAGAAACCGCTCGGGAAGCCATGCGTCTGGCGTCCTTCAAGCTGCCGATTAAAACGAAATTCATCAAGCGCGAAGGAGAGTAGAAACTGACGATGTCTTTGCCCAAGATCGACGAAGTCCGAAATTTCAGCAGTGAAGAACTGTCCCAGCAGGTTCTCGACATTAAAAAACAACTGTTAGACCTGCGGGTGCAACAAGCCCTCGGACAACTCGAAAAACCCCACCAGTTCAAACACCTGCGCCATCGCCTCGCGCAGTTGCTGACCGTCGAACGCGAGCGCGAACTCGAAGCGGCTTCTTCAGCCGCCGACGTTCCCGCCGAAGCTCCCGCCGAAGAACCGGCCGCCGCGAGCGATAGCACTTCTCCCGACGTTCCCGCCGAGGCTCCCGCCGAAGAACCGGCCGCCGCGAGCGAGGAAGAAGAGGCGTAATCTCCCTATCCGTTTATCGACCAAGAAAGTCATCCGCTTATGGCAGTTAAAGAAAGAGTCGGCACCGTCGTCAGTAACAAAATGCAGAAAACGGTCGTTGTCGCCGTCGAAAACCGGGTTCCCCACCCCAAGTACGGCAAAACGATGGTTCAAACCAAACGCTACAAAGCCCACGACGAAAATAACGAGTGCCAGATCGGCGATCGCATTCGCATCCGCGAAACCCGCCCCCTCAGCAAACACAAGCACTGGGTCGTGGTTGAAACTCTCAGCCACACTCCGGACGCTTAGTCGGTTTCGATAAGTCATCGCAGGCTTGTTAAAGAACGCTCGGAGTAAGGGAGAACGACCGTGATTCAGAAAGAAAGTTATCTCAACGTGGCGGACAACAGCGGGGCGCGCAAGCTCATGTGTATTCGCGTCCTCGGGGGAAATCGCCGCTACGCCCACGTCGGCGACACGATTATCGCCGTCGTCAAAGACGCCATCCCCAACATGGCGATTAAAAAATCCGACATCGTGAGAGCGGTTGTCGTCCGCACGCGCAAAAACCTACGTCGCGAAAGCGGAATGAGCATCCGTTTCGACGACAACGCCGCCGTCATCGTCAACCTCGACGGCAACCCCAGAGGAACGCGGGTGTTCGGCCCCGTCGCTCGCGAACTCCGGGAGAAAAACTTCACCAAAATCGTTTCGCTCGCGCCGGAGGTGCTCTAGATGCCTAAGAGCCAACAGAAAACACCAACTCGCCTGAAAATGCACGTCAAAAAAGGCGACACCGTTCAGGTCATCGCCGGGAAAGACAAAGGCAAGGTCGGCGAAGTCCTCAGAGCGTTGCCCGAAACCAGTCAAGTGGTGGTTAAAGGGGTCAACGTCCGCACCAAGCACGTCAAACCCACCCAAGAAGACGAGTCCGGTCGCATCGTGACCTTTGAAGCCCCCATCCACAGCTCTAACACGATGCTGTATTCGACCAAAGAAAAGGTGGCCAGCCGCGTGTGCTACACCTTCACCGAAGACGGACGAAAAGTCAGAAAGCTCAAAAAAACTGGAGAGATCCTTGATTGACGATCCGTTGTCGGTTCGCTTCCGATACAGCTTTACTCGTCCTGACCAAGACCAGGACACTTCCGAGGTACTACGACCATGACACAGCGACTCAAAACCCTTTACCTAGATACCATCGTCCCCAAGCTGAAAGACCAGTTCGGCTATACCAACATCCACCAAGTCCCCAAAGTGGTGAAAATCACCGTCAACCGAGGTCTGGGGGAGGCGTCTCAAAATGCCAAAGCCCTCGAATCCTCCGTGCGGGAAATGGCGATTATTACGGGTCAAAAACCCATCGTCACCCGTGCCAAAAAATCCATCGCTGGATTTAAACTTCGCGAAGGAATGCCCGTAGGCGTGATGGTGACGCTTCGCCAAGAGCGGATGTACGCATTTTTGGCTCGGTTGATCGATTTGGCCTTGCCTCGGATTCGAGACTTTCGCGGCATCAGTCCTAAAAGTTTCGACGGTCGGGGAAACTACACCCTCGGCCTCCGAGAGCAGCTCGTTTTTCCGGAAGTGGATTACGACAGCGTCGACCAAGTGCGGGGCATGGACATCTCGATCGTTACCTCGGCTGAGACAGACGAAGAGGGTCGCGCTTTGCTCAAGGAAATGGGAATGCCCTTCCGCAGTAATTGAGGCAGGTTAGATAAGAGGAAACTATGGCGGCTAACGATACTATTGCAGATATGCTGACGCGCCTTCGCAACGCGAACTTGGCTCGGCACGACACGACGCAAGTGCCGTCCACCAAGATGACGCGCAGCATCGCCCAAGTTTTAAAAAACGAGGGATTTATTTCTGAATTTGAAGAAGTCGGCGAAGGAGTCAAGCGACATCTCGTCGTTTCGCTGAAGTACAAAGGCAAAAACCGCCAGCCGATTATCAAGATGCTCAAGCGGGTGAGTAAGCCGGGATTGCGCGTGTACTCCAATCGTAAGGAACTCCCCCGAGTTCTCGGTGGAATCGGCATTGCCATTATTTCGACCTCTCGCGGCATCATGACCGATCGCGAAGCACGCCAGCACGGCGTTGGCGGAGAAGTGCTTTGCTACGTCTACTAAGTTCTCGCACCCTCTCGGACGGCGACGTCCGCTTCGATACGCCGCCAATTGACGGCGATCCTCGGGTGCGAATCCGTTAAACACTTCAAGAACTAGCTATGTCTCGAATTGGCAAACGACCTATAAGCGTCCCTAAAAACGTCACCGTGACCATCGACGGGCAAGCTGTTTCCGTGAAAGGCCCCAAAGGCGAACTGTCTCGGGTGTTTCCGAAAGAAGTTTCCTTCGATCGCGACGGCGAGACGATTCTCGTCAAACGTCACGACGAATCCCGCGTCTCTCGGTCGCGTCACGGACTCAGCCGCACGTTGCTTTTCAACATGGTCGAGGGCGTCTCGAACGGATTCGAGCGTCGCTTGGAAATCCAAGGGGTCGGCTACCGCGCCCAAGTGAAAGGCAAAACCCTCGTTCTCAACGTCGGCTACAGCCAACCGGTCGAAATCGCCCCCCCTGAAGGCGTTGAGTTGGCGGTCGAGAACAATACCAACGTGATCGTTAAAGGCATCAACAAGGAAGTCGTCGGGAACACCGCTGCTAAAATTCGCGGCGTCCGTCCCCCCGAAGTCTATAAAGGCAAAGGAATTCGCTACGCTGGCGAGCAAGTTCGGCGCAAAGCAGGTAAGGCCGGTAAGAAATAACGCCTCGATCGCATTACTCATCACCGTCACAGCAGCTATGAAACTGACACGTACACAGTCTATTCAGCGCAGACACCGCCGGATTCGGCGGAAAGTTCGCGGGACGTCCGAACGTCCTCGCCTGGCCGTGTTTCGATCGAACCAACATATCTACGTCCAGGCTATCGACGACACGCGAGACCACACCCTCGCGGCGGCCTCTACTGTCGATAAGGAACTCCAACTCGACAGTACGGCCACCTGCGACGCCGCCGCCAAAGTCGGCGAACTCGTCGCCAAGCGTTTGGTAGCGGCCGGTATCGATAAGGTGGTCTTCGATCGCGGAGGCAACCTCTACCACGGCCGAGTCAAAGCCCTCGCCGATGCCGCCCGCGAAGCCGGGCTAAACTTCTAAAGTACACCACGCGACTTCAATCAAACATGGCAGATCGACAAGACCGTCGGAAAAAAGGGAACCGCAACCGCGAAAAAGATTCTGAATGGCAAGAGCGCGTCGTTCAAATCCGCCGCGTGACCAAAGTGGTTAAAGGCGGTAAAAAGCTCAGCTTCCGTGCCATTGTCGTCGTCGGTAACGAACGCGGCCAAGTGGGCGTCGGCGTCGGGAAAGCCGGAGACGTCATCGGCGCTGTGAAAAAAGGCGTCGCCGATGCGAGAAAACACGCGGTTTCTGTTCCGCTGACGAAAGCCAACTCGATTCCCCACCGCTCTAACGGCATCGCCGGAGGGGCCAAAGTGATGATGCGTCCCGCCTCTCCCGGTACGGGTGTAATTGCTGGGGGTGCCGTGCGTACCGTCCTCGAACTGGCGGGCGTGCAAAACATCCTCGCCAAACAACTGGGATCGAGCAACCCCCTCAACAACGCACGGGCGGCTGTGGACGCTCTGGCGAACTTACGCACCTTCTCCGAGGTGGCTCGCGAGCGCGACATCGCTTTAGAACAGCTTTTCGCGCGTTAGTGCCGTTTGGCGCGATCGCCCCTAGCGGTCGATATCCTGTTCACTTCACTGCAAACTAGAACGATGAGATTCCAAGACGTACAGCCCCAACCCGGCTCTAAGAAGCGTCGCCGCCGCCTCGGCCGTGGCATCGCTGCCGGCCAGGGTGCCAGTTGCGGCAAAGGAATGCGCGGTCAAAAGTCTCGTTCGGGCGGTGGAACCCGACCGGGCTTTGAAGGGGGTCAAATGCCCTTGTACCGCCGCGTTCCAAAGCTCAAGCACTTTACGGTCGTCAATCCCAAACAGTACACTGTTGTCAACGTCGGTAAACTGGCCTCCCTCTCCCCTAACAGCGAAGTGACCCTCGCTTCGTTGATGGAAGCCGGAATCGTCACGACCGACGACGGTCCGCTCAAAATGCTCGGCGACGGCGAACTTAGCGTAGCCCTGACGGTGAAAGCCGCAGCCTTTACCGCCAGCGCCCGCCAGAAAATCGAAGCGGCCGGCGGCCGTTGTGAAATCGTCGCCAAAGGCTCGGCGAACGACTCCGCGTCTGAAAGCAGCGACGCCGAGTAGTCGAGGCGCGAGAGTAGCCGTTCGCAATTCGGCGATGGTACGTACTGGTAGAGGTTCCCTTCATGGTAGTCAATCGAGATAAAGCTCCAACGGCTCAAGAAACGTTCTTGCAGATGGCTCAGGCGGCCGGCCTTCGCGGCCGGATTCTGGTGACCGTCGGTTTGCTCGCGATCGTACGACTGGGGATTTACCTGCCCGTTCCCGGTATCGATCGCGCGCGGTTTGCCGCTGACTTGCAAAACAGCCCGTTTTTCGGACTGCTCGACGCCTTCTCCGGCGGCGGTTTGCAAGCCCTCGGTATTTTTGCATTGGGGATCTTACCGTTTATTAACGCGTCGATCGCCATTCAGTTGCTGACGGCTGCTATTCCCAGCCTCGAAGACTTACAGAAAAACGAAGGCGAAGCGGGACGGCGCAAGATCTCTCAGATTACTCGCTACATCGCCCTGGGCGTGGCCGTGTTGCAAAGCATCGGGATTGCCTTGTGGACGAGCGCCTACGCCTACGATCCCAGCCCCATATTCGTCGCACAAACGGTATTGGCTCTCGTGGCCGGTGCGATGTTCGTGATGTGGGTCTCGGAACTGATTACCGAACGGGGAATCGGCAACGGGGCGTCTCTGTTGATCTTCGTAAACATCGTCGCCGTCCTGCCGCGATCGCTTGGCAACACCATCGAACTGGCCCAACAGGATCGCGCCATCGTCGGACGGGTCGTCTTGCTGCTGCTGGTCTTTCTGGTCACGATCGTCGGCATCGTCTTCGTCCAAGAAGGGGCGCGGCGCATTCCCATCGTGTCCGCCCGTCGCCAAGTCGGTCGTCGCCTGTATCGGGAACGCACCAGCTATCTGCCCCTGCGACTCAACCAAGGGGGCGTCATGCCGATTATTTTCGCCTCCAGTTTCCTGATTTTGCCGGGGATTATCGCCAACTCCACGAACAATCCCGTTTTGATTCGCGTGGCGGAATACCTCAGTCCCAGCGGTCCGGCACCTTGGATGTACGCCCTGTTCTATCTGCTGTTGATTCTCTTCTTCAGCTACTTCTACGCGTCGCTGATTCTCAACCCCGTGGATTTGTCCCAGAACTTGAAAAAAATGGGTTCGAGCATTCCCGGCATTCGACCGGGACGCGCCACCAGCGACTACATCGAGCGAGTTCTCAACCGCTTGACGTTCCTCGGTGCCGTGTTCTTGGGGCTAGTGGCGACGGTTCCGACGGCTGTTGAAAGTGCGACGCGCGTGACGACGTTCCAAGGGTTGGGGGCGACCTCGTTACTGATTTTGGTGGGGGTTGCGATCGATACGGCGAAGCAGATTCAAACTTACGTGATCTCGCAACGATATGAAGGAATGGTGAAACAGTAAACTCATGCGTTTGATTTTTTTGGGACCGCCGGGTGCGGGAAAGGGGACACAAGCTCAACGGATTGCCGAACAGTTTGAGATTCCCCATATTTCGACGGGAGATATTCTCCGACAGGCTGTGGCGAACGAAACGCCCCTCGGACAGAAGGCAAAGGAATATATGGATCGGGGCGATTTAGTCCCCGACGAGTTGATTCTGTCGATGGTGCGAGAACGCCTTTCTGAAAGCGATGTCCAACCGGGCTGGATTTTAGATGGGTTTCCCCGCAACGTGAGTCAGGCTGAATTTCTCGATAAGTTGCTTCAAGAAATTCAGCAAGCCTGCGATCGCGCCGTCAACTTCGAGGTTCCCGACGAGATGTTGGTGAAGCGCCTGTTGGGACGGGGTCGTAAAGACGACAACGAAGCGATCGTCCGCCACCGCCTCGAAGTCTACCGTGCGGCGACTGCCCCGGTGATCGACTTCTACCGCCAAGGCGATCGCATCGTTTCCATCGATGGCAGCCAACCCATCGACCACGTGACCCAAACCCTGGCGATCGCTCTCGAAAGAACCTAAGAATAAAGATTTGTCAAGTCAATTTTTGATAAGATCTTTAAAGAGATCGCGAGCTGCTGCCCCTAACATCTACAGTTATCGCAGCCTTCTCCGATCCCTGTCGAATTCAGAGGAACCCCCCGTGGCCAAACAAGATCTCATCGAGATGGAAGGAACCGTAACGGAATCCTTGCCCAACGCTATGTTTCGCGTCGATCTCGATAACGGATTCAACGTCCTCGCTCACATTTCTGGGAAAATCCGCCGGAATTACATTAAAATTCTGCCCGGCGATCGGGTCAAAGTGGAACTGACCCCCTACGATCTCCAAAAAGGTCGCATCACCTATCGCTTACGTAAAAAATAAACGATCGAGCGAGTTTCGAGCCACTAGAAACGCTCCCCCGGAGTCGTTTTTAGTTTTCTACACCCGAAAAATCTGATATAATATGCAGTTTGTAAGTATCGCAGCAAACCCATGAAAGTCCGAGCATCAGTCCGCAAAATGTGCGAAAAGTGCCGCGTGATTCGTCGGCGCGGCCGCGTGATGGTGATTTGCACCAATCCCAAGCACAAACAGCGTCAAGGATAACTGGGTTTTCTTGGCTCTATTTTTCTTGGCTCTATTGTAGTACAGATAGCCAGCTCCGTCGGCAACCTTCCATCTGACCGTCCGCACTGGCTGCCCGCATTCACTCAGGAACAATAATGGCACGAATCGCTGGAGTAGACCTTCCCCGAGACAAACGGGTCGAAATCGGCCTGACTTACATTTACGGCATCGGTCTCACGAGATCGAAACAAATTTTAGCAGCGACGGGCATCAGCCCCGACACCCGCGTCAAAGACCTAGCCGACAAAGAAGTCGCCACGTTGCGCGAACACATCGAAACGAACTATCAAGTCGAAGGGGACTTGCGACGTTGGGAATCGATGAATATCAAGCGGCTCGTCGACATCGGTTGTTATAGAGGTCGCCGCCACCGCATGGGCTTGCCCGTTCGCGGTCAGCGCACCCGAACCAACGCACGCACCCGTCGGGGAACTCGTCGCACCGTGGCTGGCAAGAAGAAACCCGCCGCTAAAAAATAACGTTCGAGCCGATTTCGGCTTTGCTCTACCGCGACAGACAGACCTTTACCGACAAACACAAATATGGCGAGACAATCAGGTAAAAAATCCGGCGCCCGCAAACAGAAGCGCCACGTTCCCAACGGCGTCGCCTACATCCAATCGACGTTCAACAACACCATCGTCACCATCACCGATCCTCGGGGAGAAACGATCTCCTGGGCTTCTGCCGGATCGAGCGGTTTCAAAGGCGCTAAAAAAGGAACCCCTTACGCCGCCCAAACGGCTGCCGAAAGCGCTGCCCGTCGCGCCAGCGACCAGGGAATGCGCCAGATCGAAGTGATGGTCAGCGGTCCGGGATCGGGTCGCGAAACTGCAATTCGCGCCATTCAAGGGGCCGGTCTCGAAATCACCCTCATTCGCGATATCACTCCCATTCCTCACAACGGCTGCCGTCCGCCGAAACGCAGACGAGTATAGCGATCGCCGCCGGTTCGGCGTCAAATCGCCGCTAGTTTTGCCTCGAACGTGCGAGGCAACTTGCAATCTAGGCTCAGATGGGGAATAAGGAGAAGGGAGGTCACGCCGTGGCGCAGTTTCAGATTGAGTGTGTCGAGACAAACACCGAAAAAGACCAGGGTCAATACGGAAAGTTCACGATCGAACCCCTCGAGCGGGGTCAGGGAACCACCGTCGGTAACGCCCTGCGGCGGGTGCTGCTGTCCAACTTAGAAGGGACTGCCATCACCGCCGTCCGCATTGCCGGAGTCAACCACGAATTCGCAACCATTCCCGGCGTCCGCGAAGACGTTCTGGAAATTCTATTAAACATGAAAGAGGTGGTGCTAAAAAGCCACACCTCGCAACCGCAAATCGGTCGTCTCCTCGTCAAAGGGCCGGCCATGGTGCGGGGCGAGCATTTCGACTTACCTTCAGAAGTCGAAGTGACCGCTCCCAACCAGTACATTGCCACGCTCGCCGAGAACGCCACCTTAGAAATGGAGTTTCGCGTCGAGCGCGGTATCGGATACCGTTCTGTCGATCGCAACCGAGACGAGTCTGGGGCCCTCGACTTCCTCCAGATCGACGCGATTTTTATGCCCGTGCGGAAAGTCAACTACACCGTTGAAGACGCACGCATCGGCGGTTCTCTCGAAAAAGACCGCCTGATCTTAGAAATCTGGACGAACGGCAGCATCAGCCCCCAAGAGGCGCTCAGTGAAGCGGCCAATATGTTGGTCGATCTCTTCGTTCCCCTCAAAGACATCACCCTCGAATCGCTCAAAGACGATTACACGCCGGACGAAGACCCGACCAGCCAAATTCCCATCGAGGAACTTCAGCTGTCCGTTCGCGCTTACAACTGTCTCAAACGCGCTCAGATCAACTCCGTAGCCGACTTGCTCGACTACTCCCAAGAAGACCTCTTGGAAATCAAAAACTTCGGTCAGAAATCTGCCGAAGAGGTGATCGAAGCGCTCCAAGAACGCTTGGGGATTACTTTACCTCAAGAAAAAACTAAAGCGTAGCCGACAGTCGCGACCCGCGCCGACTCGCGCGGCCGGGGCGTCGCTGCGCTACTACTCTAAACTCTCGTCGTTATTGAAACTCAGCCGATCGAACTATGCGCCACCGTCGTCGCGTCCCTCAACTCGGCAAACCTGCCGACCAACGTAAAGCCCTGCTGCGGTCTTTGACGACCGAGCTGATCCGTCACGGTCGCATCGTGACCACCAAAGCTCGAGCAAAAGCCGTGCGATCTCAAGCCGATCGCATGATTTCCCTGGCCAAAGAAGGCACTCTGTCCGCTCGCCGTCGCGCCCTGGGCTATATGTACGATAAAGACCTCGTACACGCCCTGTTTATCGGCGTCCAAGAACGCTACGGCAACCGCAACGGCGGTTATACCCGTATCCTGAGAACGGTCAGCCGTCGCGGTGATAACGCGGAAATGGCGATCGTGGAATTGGTTTAAAACTTGGTTTAACGTTTCGATCGCTATGCCCGAACGCTGTCCCAGACCCAATCAGCGCGTTGCCCTCGTCGTTCAGTACGTCGGACGCGGCTTTTATGGATGGCAGCGTCAACCGCAGCATCGCACCGTTCAGGAAGACCTCGAAACCACGATCGCTTCCCTCGCGGGGCATCCCGTGACCGTCCACGCCGCCGGACGAACCGATACCGGCGTCCATGCAGCGGCACAGGTGGCACACTTCGACGTCAACAGTCCCATTCCGGCTCGCAAATGGGCAGTAGTGTTAAACAACCACCTCCCCGACGGCATTCTCGTGCGAGCCTCTGCCCCAGTGAGCTTCGACTGGCACGCCCAGTTTTCCGCCACGTGGCGTCGCTATCGCTATACCCTGTATACCGAAGCCCGCCCTAACTTGTTCGTCGATCCCTTCGTTTGGCATTACTATCGCGAACCCATCGACGAAACGGCGATTCGCAGCGCCCTGACGCCCCTCCTCGGACGCCATCACCTCTCGGCGTTCCGACGAGCTGGCTCCAACCGCGCCCATTCCTGGGTTGACGTTCAGGATGTTTTGTGCTATCGTCGCGGGCCGTTCGTGACGGTCGAAGTTCAAGCCAGTGGGTTTCTCTACGGCATGATGCGCCTGTTGGTGGGTATGCTCGTTCAAGTCGGAACCGGACGGCGTGCGATCGAGGAATTCCACCACATCTGGAAAAACGAACGGCGCGAAGCCGTCAAATACGCGGCACCGGCCAAAGGACTCTGTTTCCTGGCCGTGGGCTATCCCGACTCGCCGTTTCCCCCCGAAGCGCGATCGAACGCCATGCCACACTTCGCATTCGACCCCTTACCGATTAGCTGTTAGTTCCCCATGAGTACCAAAACCTACGTTCCTCCCGTCGATTCGATCGATCGCAAGTGGTACGTCATCGACGCCGCCGACCAACGGCTCGGACGCCTCGCCAGCGAAATCGCGAAAATCCTCAGAGGAAAAAACAAACCGAACTTTACCCCCCACATGGACGCCGGTGACTTCGTCGTTGTCGTCAACGCCGAAAAAGTCCAAGTGACCGGGAAAAAACGCTTTCAAAAACTCTACCGTCGTCACTCCGGCCGTCCCGGCGGAATGAAAGTCGAAACCTTCGACAAACTGCAAAACCGCATCCCCGAACGGATTATCGAAAAAGCCGTTAAAGGGATGTTGCCGAAAAACGCGCTCGGTCGGAAACTCTTTACCAAACTGAAAGTGTACGCCGGACCCGAGCATCCCCACGAAGCTCAACAGCCTGAAGTGCTGACTGTCGATACCAATACTGGAGAACAAGGTTAATGGAAGCCGTCGAACAACAAAACCGCGTCGTGTACTGGGGAACCGGACGCCGTAAAGCCTCCGTCGCCCGCGTCCGCCTGGTTCCGGGCGAAGGTAAATTGGTGGTCAACGGAAAACCCGGCGACCTCTACCTTCAATTCAACCCGTCTTACCTGTCCGCCACCCGCGCTCCCTTGGAAACCCTGGGTCTCGAGAACGAGTACGATATCCTCGTCAACGTTCGCGGCGGCGGACTGACCGGCCAAGCCGACTCCATTCGTCTCGGCGTGGCTCGCGCCCTGTGCAAGCTCGACCCGGACAACCGCCAACCCCTCAAAAGCGAAGGCTATCTCACTCGGGATTCCCGCAGTAAGGAACGGAAAAAATACGGTTTGCGGAAAGCTCGCAAAGCCCCTCAATACTCCAAACGCTAACGTGTTTTTGCCAGTTCTCTCTTGTCTCGGGCCGATCGGTTGTTTTGGATTCGCGCGATCGCGGCAAGAGAGAATTCTCGTGAAGGCATCGCTTGAGAACTTCGCGTTAAACTTCGCGTTAAAATAAAAAAGCCGCCTCAAGCAGCTTTATCCCGCAACGTTTGTTGTCATCCCATCGCAGAAATCGAGGAAATCGTCATGCCTAAAGAAGGTATTCACCCCGAATGGTATCCCGAAGCCAAAGTCTACTGTAACGGTGAAGTCGTTACGACCGTAGGCGCGACTCAACCGGAAATTCACGTCGATGTTTGGTCGGGCAACCACCCCTTTTACACCGGCAACCAGAAGATTATCGACACTGAAGGACGAGTCGAACGTTTCTTGCGGAAGTACGGCATGATGGACACCAGTTCTCAAGAGCAAAAAGACTCTGGCGAAAAATAGTTGGGTTGTCGTTTGGAACCTCACCTTTGCCGATCGATCTCGCTGTAGGTCGTTCGGTTCTCTTGCATTAAACCTATCCACACAACTCCAACGACATCATGGCCGAACGTTACCTGCTAGACAAACTCCAATCCGTCGAACAAACCTTCAACGAACTGACGCGACGGATGGCCGACCCCGACGTCGCCACCGACCCCAACGAGTTTCAGAAAGTGGCGAAAGCCCGCGCTTCTCTTGAAGAAACGGTGGCGACGTACCACCAATGGCAAGACGCGGGTGAAGAACTCGTTGGCGCTCAGCAGGTTCTCAAGGAATCTTCCAGCGACCCGGAAATGCACGAAATGGCAGCGATGGAAGTCGAGGAACTTCAAGAGCGCCTGGTTCGATTGGAACAACGCCTCAAAATCCTGTTGCTGCCCCGCGACCCCAACGACGATAAAAATATTATGTTGGAAATTCGCGCGGGAACGGGCGGCGACGAAGCTTGTATCTGGGCAGGGGATTTGGTGCGGATGTACTCTCGCTACGCGGAAGGCCAAAGCTGGCAGGTGAAACTCGTCAGCGAATCGACGGCGGATATGGGCGGGTTTAAAGAAGCCATTTTGGAAATTAAGGGCGATTCGGTCTACAGCAAACTGAAGTTCGAGGCGGGGGTTCACCGGGTGCAACGGGTTCCCGTGACAGAAGCAGGCGGCCGCGTGCATACGTCGACGGCGACGGTGGCTGTGATGCCGGAAGTGGACGATGTGGAAGTGAAAATCGACCCGAAAGATTTGGAGATTTCTACAGCGCGATCGGGCGGTGCTGGCGGTCAAAATGTAAACAAGGTGGAAACTGCCGTCGATTTGCTGCACAAACCTACGGGAATTCGGATTTTTTGCACGGAAGAGCGATCGCAGCTTCAAAACCGCGAACGGGCGATGCAGATTTTGCGTGCGAAGTTGTACGAGATGAAGTTGCGGGAGCAACAGGAAGCTGTCACCTCCATGCGGCGATCGCAGGTGGGAACGGGGGCGCGATCGGAGAAAATTCGCACCTACAACTATAAGGACACCCGCGTCACCGATCACCGTCTCGGCCAGAACTTCAATCTCGACGGGATTCTCGAAGGAGACTTAGAAACCGTCGTACAATCTTGTATTACGCAAGACCAGCAGGAACGCTTAGAACAGTTGGCGGAAGCCACTACTGCGACGACTTCCGTGTAATACAAACGTCTGTGTAATACAAAAAACCGAAAAATTGTAGGTTGGCGTTGAGGGGCGACACCCAATACCCAACCCCAATCTGAGAAACCCGGCATCGTGGAGATACCGGGTTTCTGGCTATTCTGACAGGCGAGGCATCAACGACACGAGGTTACAGGGACGGTAGCGACTGTCTAGCTGCCAGCGTAAAATCTCGTCCCAGGCGTCGCGACAGGCTCCCGAGGACCCCGGTACAGCAAATAAATAGGTTCCAGCAGCAACACCAGCCGTTGCCCGCGATTGCAACGCCGAGACGCCAATTTTCTGATAGCTGAGGTGACGGAACAACTCGCCGAAACCGGGAATTTCTTTTTCACAGACTTGTTGAAAGGCTTCGGGGGTCACGTCTCGTCCCGTAATTCCGGTTCCCCCCGTTGAAATGACGACATCGATGTCGGGGTTAGAAATCCAGGTTTTCAGGCGATCGACGATCGCCTCGCAGTCGTCGGGAACGATCGCGCGATCGACGAGGTGGTGTCCCGCCTCGGAAATTAAATCCACGAAGACCTGTCCCGATTTATCCGTCTCGAGGGTTCGCGTATCCGATACCGTCAGCACAGCAATGTTGACGGGAACGAACGCCCTCGATTCATCAATACCTACCATGTTCCTAGACTCGAAAAATATCGCTCGGGTTATTGTAAAGGCAAACGAATCTCGAACGTTGCTCCGTCCCCAAATTTCGACGATAGCTTCAGCTCTCCACCGTGATTCTCCGTGATAATTTGATAGGCGATCGCCAATCCTAACCCCGTTCCTTTTCCGGGGGGTTTAGTCGTAAAAAAGTTGTCAAAAATTCGCTGTTGGATCGCTTCGGGAATTCCGGGGCCGTTGTCGGTAATTCTCACGATCGCCCGTTCGTCATCGGCGACTTCCGTAGTCAGCGTAATGCGAGGCGTTTCGGTCGAATTTTCCAAAGATTCTAGCGCATCGATGGCATTTCCAACCAGATTCATAAATACCTGACTGAGCTGTCCTGAATAGCATTTGACTAACGGCAAATCTCCGTACTGCTTGACTACCTCAACCCCTTTTTTGAGACGGTTACTTAAAATCAATAACGTGCTATCGAGACAATCGTGTAAGTTAGCGAGTTTTCGGCTGCCGTGACCGACGTGAGAAAAGCTATACAAACTGCTGACGATCTGTGTCAGTCGATCGGCACTGACTTTCATCGTGTCTAAAATTTTCGGTAAATCCTGCTTGAGAAAATCGAATTCGAGATCGGCTTTGAGAGTTTCGATCTCCTCATTCTCGATATCGGACGATCTTTCGTAGGCGTTCGTCAACTCCATTAAATCTTCAAAATAGTTAATGAGAAATCCTACATTTCCATTGATACAGTTAACAGGATTGCGAATTTCGTGCGCGACACCCGCCACCATGCGACCCAAACTCGACATTTTCTCCGTTTGCATCATTTGAGCTTTCGTTTGCTCGTTGAGGAGTTGAGTCGTGAGTTGGTGGATTTCCGATTGCGCGACGAGGAGCTGGTGAACGTCGAGAAGTCGATATTCGTTCGGCTCGATTTCAACGAGAATTGGTTCGTAAAGCAGTTCTGGCGGTCGTTGCAGCGATCGCCTCGCTGCCATAACGATGAGCGTCTCGCGTTGGCAGCACAGAACCTCGGTGTGGGCGAAACTATATAGGGAAGCGATGGGACGACGGGAGAACAGTTCGACTCCGTAAGGACGACTCATGTGTTCGAGAAACCGCCGTCTCGAAACAACACCAACTAAATGACCGCGATCGACTAGAATCACACCCGGTAACAACGAGTCGAGATCGAAAAGCTTAACGACATCACGACCGGGGCGCGACACGTCAATTTGACAGTCGTGTAACGAGAGTTCTGCGAGGGTTGAGTCTAAACTCAAGTTCGATTTGAACGAGTCAGACCGGATTAGAGAGGAAGATTCGATCGAGGAAAGGAGAGGAGCAGCCATTGCTAGAAACTTGTGAAAGCTTCGAGTATTTGTGTCGGACACTACTAATATAAGTGTAGTTCGATCTCAGTCAAAAAAATCGATAATATCGATCGTTTCTTAATTTTTAATTTTTTTAATCTTTTATTAACCAAAAAATAACCTTAAATTCAAACAAACATGATAGGTAATAAATTTTGAATAAAATTGACGATCGCAAATTAAATTTTATTCAAAACAATAAATATTATCAAAACATAAAATTGCAACATAGAATCACAAAAAATACGTTTTAACGTTCTTCAATTCGAGTGTATTCTATTAACGTTTTCGTGTCGATCGAGTACTATCTAGTGAATTTGCGCCAACTTTACCAAAGTAAAGACTGGCTTCCAAAAAACTTAAACTTTAACGATCGACGACAAAGAAGGTGTGAGAATTCGCAGATCGGAAGCCAACGATCGCCTAAAAAAACGACCCAAACCAGCTCTCGATCGGGCGATACGATGCCGAGGCACACAGACTACAGAGGGCGATCGAGAAACTCAAAAGACTCGAAAAACGGTCGAGCCTTCTCAAAAAACGCATTCCGTTCGGCTTCGGGAATATCGAGGGGAATCGCTGCCATAAGTTGATACAGACGGCGATCGACCAAATAAAGCTGGTGTTTGTACACCAAGCCGTCGCCTCCCTCATAAAACAGTTCCATCCCTGGATATCCCGAGAGTGAAATGCGGCGATCGGGCGTCAAACGCCGGTCTACGTTCGTCGCGACTCCTGCGATCGCCCCCTCGAACAGAGTCGAAGGCGGAACCGCCGCGAAAAAACTGGGAAAGTCCGCCACCATAACAGCAAAAGCGCGATCGTCGAGATCGACCCCCAAAATGTAGACATCGAGATCGCCGAGGCTCGTCTCGACTGGCTGAACGCCTTGACGTACCGTTCCTGGCGGCATCGCCACCGCAAACCCCGCCCCCTGATTCTCCAATTCCTGCCACTCGTCGATCTGCCTCGGAATCTCCGTACCGCCGGCCGTATCGTCCGAGGCAAACGCTCGGTGTGGTAGCCAAACGGCTTCCGAAATCGATAACAAGGCGGCGATCGCTACCGTGGCGACCCTCTCAACAGCCGTTTTAAACCGATCGCGAGCGATTGGTGCCATCTACTTCTCCCTCTCCGAGATAAGATTTCCCGAACTCTATTCGAGACAGTTCTATTCAAGACAGTACAGTACGTTCTCGCTGCATTTTCAGTTCTCGATCGTAAGCGATCGAGCCGATCGCGCGAGCGGACATCCGTACAGATCGCCCCACCGATAACCTGGCAAAATAGTTAACGAGCAGACTCTTACCAGATCGCGATATTCGAGCGCAGCGATCTCCACCCCAACCCTTTTGACCCCTCCTCAAACCATTTCTATTCGTAAAGACACGATCGTTATGCGATGGACTAAATTTCTCAAGACCTCGATTTCCCCAACTCACCTCGTCGCGATCGCCTTGGGCGTCCTCCTGACTCTGAGCTTCGGGACAGTGCTTCCGACACAGGCAGCAACCGTTACCCCCGACACTGCCCCAGCACCAACTCTAGCCCAAACGAGGGGCAGTTTCGTGACCGCCGCCGTCAACCGCGTCGGACCGGCTGTCGTCCGCATCGATACCGAGCGCGTGATTACCCGCAACGTCGATCCCTTTTTCGACGATCCCTTTTTCCGTCAGTTTTTCGGCGACCAATTTTTCCAATCCATGCCCCGCGAACAACTCCAACGGGGACAAGGTTCGGGATTCATCATCGACGGCGACGGAACCATTCTCACCAACGCGCACGTCGTGAACCAGGCCGATCGCGTGACTGTCAAGCTCAAAGACGGACGGGACTTTGAAGGGCGCGTTATGGGAGTCGATGTCGTCACCGACCTCGCTGTCGTTAAAATCGATGCCGGAAACACCAGTTTACCCGTCGCGACGCTCGGAGACAGCGATCGCGTGCAAGTCGGCGATTGGGCGATCGCCGTGGGCAACCCCCTCGGACTCGACAATACGGTAACGCTCGGTATCGTCAGCACTCTGAACCGTTCGAGCGCCCAAGTGGGAATCCCCGACAAACGCCTCGACTTCATTCAAACTGACGCCGCCATCAACCCCGGAAACTCCGGCGGACCGCTGCTCGACGAACAGGGTCGCGTTATCGGCGTCAACACTGCCATTCGCGCCGACGCCAACGGGATCGGTTTCGCCATTCCCATTAACACCGTTAAAGCCGTCAAAGACCAGCTAGCACGGGGAGAGAATGTCGCACATCCCTTCGTCGGCATTCAAATGATTACGCTGACGCCAGAGATCGCCCGCGAAAACAACCGCGATCCGAACGCTCCCTTCCGCGTTCCCGAACAGCAAGGGGTTCTCGTGATGCGCGTCGTTCCCAACAGTCCCGCCGCCGCTGCTGGGTTGCGTCGCGGTGATGTCATTACCGCCATCGACGGACAAGCGATCGAGACCGCCGACGAACTCCAACGATTGGTTGAAAACAGTCACGTCGGACAGGTTTTGCGGTTCCAAGTCCTGCGAGATAACCGAACCCTGCAATTGCGAGTTCGCACGGGAGAATTACAACCGACGCGATCGTAAATCTCTTGTCTCTGGAATCTCGTCTCTCCTGTACAGTGGGAAAGACGAGATTCGCTTGCTATGGCATCGTTCGATCGTCCGGCTCTCGCACGTTGAAGAGGAGGTGAGACCAGTCACCAGTCACCAGTCACCAGTCACCAGTCACCAGTCACCGTGAGATGACGAGGTGATGAGGCTAAACTTTTACCTGTTCGCTATGCTCAGTCTTCCCTCTTCCCTGAAGAAACTTCCCTGCTCTCCCTCAAACTATGCTCGTTCCGCTTACCCAACGCAAATTTGAAGATCTCGTTCCTCTCATCGCCACCGGGCCACAATACGTCTACTACTGGGGAGACTGGCAGAACGTCGTCAAACAAGTTCTGTTTTCCCTTCTCGGTGCGTTAGTCGTCTGGTTCTCGAGTGGATTTCTCGAAGCTTCCGGCTTAGCTTTATTTTTGGGCATTATCGCGGGACTCTATTGGTTGTGGGGGCCTGTTGCTAAAGCCAGCCTTCGGAACGCTCGGTTTCGCCGTTACCCTTATAGTGGGTTTTGGCAAGGTAAAATTCTCGACGTTTACGTCACCGAAGAAGTCGTCGGCACCGAAGAAACCACCAACGCCCGAGGAGAACTGGTTCTCGTTGAAAACCGCGAGCGTCGTCTCAACGTTGAAATCGGCGACAATAACGGATTTTTGGCAGAAGTCCAAGTTCCCTTACGCCGACAGCATCAGTTTCTCGCCGCCGGACAAACGGTGCAAACTGTGGTGTTATCCGAAGATCGAGACTTGCGGCGCATTGCTAAAATCGCGGACTTGTACGTTCCGAGCCGCAAGCTGTGGGTCAGCGATTATCCTTTATTGGAACGGGAAGGATTTGTTGAAGTCAGCGGCCGTCTCGGACGAGGGGCGAGTTCCCGTAACGCTCCACCTCGCCAACGTCCGCCCCTTCGCCGCAGTCGATCGCGTTCGCGAGACAGTCAACCGGAATTCGATCGAGATTCTTATCGCGATTCTTAGTCGATCGTGCGCTCGATCTCAGATCGCATCGAGAACGATTTCCTTCCCGAAGCTCCTCATTTCCCCGGACTGACGACGAAGCCGCGATCGCGCAACTGCTGGACGAAAAACTCTTCTAGGGTGGGGCGGGCGAGGGTGAGGTGTGTGAGTTTGGCTTCCATTAACTCTAAAGTAGCGAGGAAATCGGGGAGTTCGCCCTTGAGGGTTCCTTGCCACTGTCCGTTCTCAAAATCGAGATCCTCAAGCCAAGTTTCTAAAACCTCTAGCTTTCCGCTCCACCCTCGAACTTTATAGCCGTCCGGGTAGCCGAGGAGTTCGCCCAACCGTCCGCTACAGAGTAGTTCGCCGTCGGCGAGAATCGCCACGCGATCGCAGATCGTTTCGACGTCCGACAAAATATGACTGTTGAAGAAAATGGTTTTGCCTTGGTCTTTGAGGGCGAGGATAATTTCTCGCATTTGATAGCGTCCGAGGGGATCGAGTCCCGACATGGGTTCGTCGAGAAAGAGAACGTCGGGATTGCCCACGAGAGCTTGAGCCATCCCCAACCGTTGTAACATCCCCTTAGAATACTGTTGGAGTTGTTTGTGACGGGCGTTTTTTTGAGAAATGCCCACCCAGTCGAGAAGTTGGGCAATGCGGCGCGAGCGATCGCCTTGAGGAATGTCGAACAGTCCGGCGATAAAGTTGAGAAATTCGTTCGCAGTGAGATAGTCGTAAAAATAGGGATTCTCGGGGAGATAGCCGACGCGCTGGCGTACCGAGCGATCGCCGAGGGGACGGCCCAGAAGCGTTCCACTGCCGCCACTCGGTCGTAAAATTCCCAATAAAATTTTTAACAGTGTAGTTTTTCCCGCTCCGTTCGGCCCCAATAAGCCAAACGTTTCTCCTTCGGTCACTGAGAGCGAACAACCTTTGAGAGAGCGGACGGTTTGGTTCAACCAAAAGCCCGTACGATAGGTTTTTTTGAGGTCGAAGGTTCGAACGACAAGCGGACGGTCTTCTGTCATAGTTCCGACGGTGAGAATTCGCGATCGCCGATCTAGTGTTGAGGCGATTGTATCGCACCAATGTCGAAGGCGATCGGTGTTTCGGCGGTCTCCTGGCCTCCTACCCGAACAAACGACGAGAGAGAGCCGCGCGACTCTCCCTCTTGACTGTTCACACACACACTCCACACGGGCAGATCGGGATTCAGCGATTTCCGTAGATTACGGTAAATACGCTAAGGGGTTCACAGCCCCTTGTCCGGCAGGATGCACTTCAAAGTGCAAATGAGGGCCGGTACTGAAACCGGTGTTACCCATTTCAGCAATTTGTTGACCTTGCGCCACCTGTTGGCCTTCATTGACGAGCAAGCGGTTGTTGTGAGCGTACAACGTCAAGCTGCCGTCGGGGTGGGTAATTTCAACCAAGTTGCCATACCCGCCCGAATTCCATTGGGCGTAAGTCACGACACCGGGGGCAGCGGCGACAATAGGCGTTCCGATGGGGCCAGCGATATCGATGCCGTTGTGCATCCGACCCCAGCGCCATCCAAATCCAGAACTCAATACACCCTGAGCCGGCCAGATATAGCCGTTGAAGTCCATGTTGCCCGACCCAGCGCCTCCTTCGGGGGCTTGGGGCTTCGGTAAGTACGCACCGGGGGCAGACAGGGCGGGTAAGTCGGGAGACACCGCGCGGGGCGGCAGAATGGGAGCGTAGCTGTCCGATCCCATCGGTGCAACGGCAACGTCTTGGGCATCGTTTCTCGGTTTGACCCGCTCTGCGGACTCGGTCTCGCCAGTCTCGACGGTGTTGTAACGGTCGGGATCGAATTCGGGGTTGACTCGAGGTGCGGCCGCACGGGACGAGGGGCGATCGCTCTCGTGGGCAGAGATGCGATCTGGGGAGGCTAGAGCCGTTCGAGAAGACTCTGCATTGGAGGATGCTGCCGGAGTGTCGTCGTCGAGATCGCCGTAGCGATCGCGCAGGCGCTCGATATCGGCCTGCAATCCGTCGGTGTAGGAGGAGTTATCGTCAGATAAGTGAAAGGCTTGAAGTTCCGAGGTCTCCACTGGGGTTTCTGTAGCTGCGCCGAGAACGGGAACTTCGGCGGTTTCGACTTCGTCTGCCGAGGTGGAGGAAAGCAGTTGAGGAACGTCGGTTTCCCCGGTTGGAGAGTTGGGAAGAACCACGTTTGGCAAAGCGCTCAGCTCGACCTCATCTCCGTCGGGGAGGAGTCGAGATTTTTTGTCAGGAAGGGCGGCTAGCGTGGTTTCGCGTCCGAAGACAGTCAGCGGTCGAGCGGGACTTTCGTTTACAGTGGGGATCGCGATTTCTTGTCCGGCGACGATGCGATCGGGATCGTCGAGGTGGTTTGCCCGAGCGAGATCTTCGACCGTTACGCCGTGGGTACTGGCGACTTCTACGAGGGTTTCGCCTTCGGCAATTTGGTAAGAGGTTGTCTCGGCCGGTTCGATTTCGATTTCAGCGGTCTCGAAGGGTTGGGAGTTCGCGGTCTCGAGTTCCTCAGACAGCTCGACGGCTGCGAGAGTATCGCTCGAGAGGCGATCGAACGTACGGGGCTTTTTGGCTAAGGCCAAGCGATCGAAGGCAGGGGTATCGCCGTTCCGTTCGATGCGAGCCAGTTCGTATTTCGACGCACGATCGGACGACGGTAGAGCCGACAGCGACGATGCGATCGAAATTTTGCCTGTCTTGTCGAGTCCTTTCGTTGTCTCTTCTTCTTCTGCAAGAATAGCGACGGTTTCGGATTCGGGGGCGAGGATTTCCATCGGCGGATAAACCATACCCTCGGTGACGGGAATCTCGAGAATCTGCCCGATTTCTAAAACGGTGTCGATAGAGATGCCGTTGGCAGACGCGATGAGATTCGCTTCGACGCGATAGGCTTTGGCGATTTGCCAGAGAGTTTGACCGCTTTGCACTAAGTGCGCTACGGACTCAGAAGCGGTGGGTTCCGGTCTAGAGTCGAGAGCCGGAGCAGCTTTTGCCGCTGTCTCCGAGGCTGGAACTTTATCGAGGGGGAGTACCGCCGTTTTGTCAACGGACGGGGGCATCAACGTCGCGGCGGTTTTCGCAGTCGCGGGTTCGGCTGCGAACGCCGCGTCCCCTTGTTTGGGCAGCAGTACGCCAGAGGCGCCCATCGATAGCGCGATACCGATGGCGGCTGCCGAAGTTCGTACTCGACGATAGCTTTCTGGCACGACTGACCGCGTCTGCCCTGCGGAGAGAAGCGGGTGAGCTGCACAAGCAGGAGCAGGTTGGATTGGGTGTGGGAACGCTCGTTTCAAGCAACGACCTCCTAGACGATCTAGCGAGTAAGTAGCAGTCTTTCGATCTCCCGATCCGACGGGCTATTAGTGATACAAATCACGCTGATTAGCTGATGTCGATCGCTGACAGCAATAATGCTTAGGACAGAGTACCCTGGTTTTTTGATTTACACAAGGTTACACGGCTGAAGACCTTGTTGAGTCTGAATTATAAGCGATCGCATCTGGCGTTTTCGGGAACAGACACACCCCAATCGTCCGTTAAACGGTCGGATGTTAGCGGGTTGTCTTTGGGGGTTTAACGGCACGATGTTGTGAAATTGTCCGGTTTGGCAATTTCGAGATATCGACGAAACTGTACGCTGAACTTAGCCTTCTCGTCTACTGGAAAATTTGCGGAGAAGATCTCGGGACGACCTCGCGAGACGGGGGAACTTCGACAGGTGGAAAACCGCCCAACACTAGAACTCTCGGTATTTTGTTCGCCTATTATTCGATCGCGATCGAATAAAAAAATCTATCGACAGTCCGGCTGTTCGGGGAGTGTCTGTCGATAGAAATTTCTTATGAATTTTTGGCTCGGTTGCGGTTGGGGTATCGTGGCGGAACGGGTTCGCGATCGACGCCAAAAAACAGCATTCACGAACGTCGATTTTGATGTGCCGATCGGCAGTTGCAACCGCGTCGCTCGCCCCCCGATCGGCAGTTGAGATCGAGCCTTGACAACATACGGAGAGTCAGGATTCGGCGACAGGATGTCGGGGGTCGCGTTTTAGGGCAGTCGCCTCTTGTAAACGTCCCGTTTGTCGCAGACATTCAAACAAGCCCAAAGCTGCACTGACAGAGAGGTTTAGACTTCGCACGCGCGGCTCGAACATGGGAATGAAAACCGTCTCGTCGCAGTCGTCTAGAGTCTCGGAGGACAGCCCTTCCGTTTCGCTCCCGAAGAGCAACCAGTCGTCCGATCGAAACTCGAATTCTGTATAACTACACCGTCCTCGAGTGCTGAATCCGATCCAACGCCCCCCCTCTTTTTGGCGTGCCAGACGCAACTGCTCGAGAGAGGTGTGATAGTGCCACGTGACGTAAGGCCAGTAATCTAATCCCGCTCGCTTGAGGTAGCGATCGCTCAACTCGAACCCCAAAGGCCCTACCAAATGCAGCGGCGTTTGAGTTGCCGCACAAGTTCGGGAAATATTTCCTGTATTCGGGGGGATTTGAGGGTTTACTAAAACTAAATTCGGCATTTTACCTCAAAACAACAAAATTACTGAGAATTCCACTCAAAAACTTAAAACAGCCGAACCGATCGCCCCACGACACCGAGCCACGCAGCGAGCGCATCGATAGGTTTTCCTAATCAGAGTGCCGGAGTTCAGATCGATTAAATATTCTGATTGTGCTGTCTAGGCCACCAACAACCGGCAGAGTTTATCCTCTAGTTCCCGTTCGCGGTTGATTTCCGCCTCGATGGCCGCGATGATTTGTTCCCGTGGCGAACTCCCGCGATCGCAAGCCCGACGCCACTGCTGGGCCGAATTACCCTCGCGCAAAATCTTGCGAACCGGCGAGAGAAAACAGCGAATGCCTCGCTCCTTCGCCATCGGCAAAACCTCGGCGTACATCTGCTCGATCCAGTCTCGTGCGAGGATTTCGCGGCCGTCTTGCCAATGGTGCAGCGTCGCGTCGAGGCTGTCCTTCGCCGCAGCTCGTTCGTTTTCCCGCGTCAGTTCCAACAACGCCTCGGCGCGGGTATTTTCCGGAAACTGACTGCGAACGAGGGGGTCGAGACTCGGATCGCGGATCGTCTGCCAAATTCGCGCTTCCAGCATCGCCGTGACGGCCAGCAAGTCGATCGGATCGATCGTCAAGTCGCAAATTCTCAACTCCAGACGATTGAGATTGTAAGGACGGCGATCGCCGTTGGGTCGCACCGACGTCCACAAATGACGCACGTTTTGCATCGTTCCCCGTACCAACTGTTCCTCCGTCCAGCGCACGAAATGCCCGTGGCTGTCGAACAGTGGAACCTCATCTGGCACTTGTGGGAACACCTGCCAGCGCGTCGAATCGTATCCCGTCACCTCACCGTCGAGGAACGGCGAGGACGCGCTCAGCGCTAAATATAACGGGGCTTCGACGCGAATTAAACGGTTAGCCCGCATCAATACCTCGAGATCGCCGATCCCCACGTTGATGTGAACGCTAGCCGTCACGACTGTCGTGCCGTAACTGCGCTCGATAAAATCGTGGTAGGGATTGTTGGGATCGGAACGGAAAAATTGGCGAGAGTCCCCCAACGACAGCGTACTGCCGGGGACGAGGGTATAAGCACCGAGCTGGTGTAGGTAATTCCGCAGGATCTGCCGGGGGCGTACCAATTCACAGAGTAACTGGTCGTAACTACAGAGCGGGGCGGTCGTATATTCGACGTTGCGTGCGTCCGGTTCTCGCGAAAAGCGATCGAGGTCGGCCGCGATGCGATCGGAGAGACCTACGATTTCCCCATCGGGAGTTCCCGTGTAAATTTCGATTTCAAAGCCTTTCGGTAACAGCATGGTCTCTCCCGTCAAACAATCTTGAACGAAGTAACTTCAAATGCGATCCATAACGAGCGGTTAACAGCTCGGTGTCGAGGTGGCCGACACCGAGCGTCCGAGGTCGAACCGAGCGAGCCTCTTTGTCCTCGAGGGGTTCGCAGACTCCCTTTTTCAGAGAACTCCGAGTCGAAATTCCCTGTTCGAGAACTCACAACGCGACATTTTTCAGTCGAGGCAGAGTCGGAGCTGACCGGCAGATACGAGAACGGGGTTTTCAGCTTCGGCTGGTTTCCCCTCGTTCCGCCAACAAACAAGGGTTGAGAGTCGAGGGTTGAGATCCGTTTGTCGCAGGGTCTTCCCCAGGCAACGAGCGACCGACGACTCACAAAAATACGCTTCGCTCTGTTCTCTGCACGACGTTCTCTCCGTCTCCAACTGCACTTACGCGATTAAGCCTTACCCACACCAAATGTAGAGGTCGGTGGGCAATGCCCACCCTACACATGGAGTGAATGCGGTTGTTCTGTCCAAGACCCGACTCAGTGTCGCGTCGCCTTGTCAGCGATTCGAGAACCCCTTATTCGAGTATTCGTCCCGCGAGCGCTCTCGGTTTGCCAGCGAGCGTTTTAGGGCGATCGCGATCGGGTCGCCCTGCGATCGCCTCGAGGAAGACCACAAAGCAGACCTCAATTTGCCTTCCCGTCGCGCCGGTCTCGAACTATCTCGAACTATCTCGAACTATATTTTACCGAGAGCCTGTCGGGTATTGCTCGATCGCCTCTCGAAACGGAGAATTTCAAGGAAACGTCAACGCGCTAATTTTTCAAGCAGTCGTGCCAACCACTGCTCTAACTCGGGAGATAACGAGAGGGGAAGCTGCCCCGATCGCAGGTGTAAATCCCGTTGGGGAAAAGGAATTTCGACACCGGCGGCCTTGAGTTGTTCCTCGATGGCAAAGTATAGGTCGCTTTTGAGAACGTACTGCTGGCTCGGATCGGCACACCAAACCAGCAGCTCGAAATCGAGAGAACTGTCGCCAAACTCCACGAACAGCACTCGCGGCGGCGGTACTTTCAGCACTTGGGCGTTTTGTTGAGCAGCTTCGAGCAGTGCCGACTTGACCGCCGACATATCCGAACCGTAAGCGACGCCGACGGGGAGGCGCAAGCGAGAAACCGGGTTGTCGTGACTCCAGTTAATCACCTCCGTTTCGAGAAAACGGGAGTTCGGCACGATAATCGACACGCGATCGAGGGTGCGAACGACCGTGCTGCGGCTCCCGATGCGTTCGACGGTTCCCATGTATTCCCCGACTTGCACGAAATCCCCCACCTGAATCGGCCGCTCGAACAGCAAGACGATACCGCTACCGAGGTTTTTAGCGATGTCCTGCAAGCCGAAGCCGATCCCGACGCTCAACGCCCCCGCAAAAATGGCGATCGAGGTGATGTCGAGACCCCAAATGTTGAACACGACCACCGTTCCCACGACGATAAGAGAATATTTGAGAACCGTCGCGATCGTATCTTGAGCGCCTCGATTCAAGCGGGCGATTTGCAACACGCGCGATCGCAAGATCTGAGTCAAACGGTTGGCGGCGATCGCCAACCCCACCAACAGCGCGATGAGAACCAGCAAATCGACCAGCGAATAGGTATTGTCATCGACCGGGAGGATCGGAGCCGTCAAACTGTCGAACACGAGCTGACGAGTTTCGTAACTCCACCGCCGCGTCACGGGGAGTAAATCGATCAGATAGTAAATCGTTGCCAACCACAGGAGGACGCGTCCCGCCACCACCAGCAGCGATCGCCAAGCGCGAACCGTCGGATTGTCTTGCGATCGCCAAGGAGGAAGCCGCGTCAATTTTCCGAAAGACCAATGAAGAACCGTTGCCGCAACGATTAAGGCGATCGCTCGCAGGATCGATTGCCGTAAAAAGGCTTGACTGCGTTCTCGATTGGCTTTTTGGAGTGCCTGACGAATTTTATCGGCCCAAATTTCCGCCTGCTCTCGCGCCGTGCGTCCCGTTTCCGAATCGCGTTCGGTCACCGTCATCAGATAGATCCCGTCGAGTAAAATCGTCGGCAAGTCGTTGCGTTCGACTACCTCGACCGATTCGACTCCCGGCTTGACCGCTGCTTTTTGCAGTTGCTCGTTAATGAAATTCGCCCGTTCGGGCGCCAAGAACTGATTGGAGGAGCTGACCTCGAACAAGACTTCACCGTCTACGATCGCCTGCGCCGTCTCGGTGGTTTCTTCTTCGGGAGTTGCCAGCGCGATCGAACAGGTTGCGACGAACGCCACCATCACGAGAAAAATTCCGACTTGCCGCCACCAACGCTTCATATTCTTTGTTTTGACATCAACCTATCGCGTTTCAAACCCCATCAATTTCGTTCGAGCAGCAGAAGAGATCGCCACAGAAGACTCGAGAAACGCGATCGCCGATCGTTGCCACTCTGAATTTTTAACGTCGCACTCTTCCTTTGAACAATAATAGCGACGCATTCTTCCACCTCGCGCGACTCAGGTGGGGGTTGAGGAGCGCAGCCTAGTGGTATCATGTGACCAACTTAATGGGCACGGCAAAAGACGGAACAAAAATTCTGAGTCCTCTGGAGGCACGATTCATTAAGTGAGGTTAATTCCCTGTAAGTCCAATGAGTCGGTTAATATACGTCAGACTCCAGGCAAGAGTTTTTCTAAAGCCCCATAGTGGAAACAACTTGGGGGTGTTGCTGGGTAAAAG
>NZ_JAQNCQ010000311.1:0-27032 GCF_028368005.1 Geitlerinema sp. CS-897
ACACGCTCAGATGGGGTAAGATGGTGATGGCTCATTGGTTCGATCTTCAATTAGGTAATTATTCATGAAAGATCGAAGTATAGCCGATGAGCCTTTATTCGTAAACCCACCGGTGTTGCATTTCATTTTTGAATCGGCGATTCTTTAAAAGAAATCTAATATAGAATCCACATTTCAGACAGCAGTTTATCCAAACCCTACAATCACCTCTCTGTGTTCTCTGTGCCTCTGTGGTGAAGACCTCTTGAAGCCCAGCTTATGGCAAACGGATACCATATGAGGTGGCGAGCGATCGCCCATCATAAACATTTATCTGACGTGAAGAGTTGGCAGATCTCGAAACGTTTAGATACGCTAAGATAGTACTATCTCGTTCAGTCGATCTCGAACGAACTGTGCGTCGATCGAAAACCGCGTTATACCTGACGAGCTTGTCTTCGGAAACCCTTTCGTGTGACATTTAATTTTTGAATCGGGCGTCAATTGCAGTCAGTACATCTCAATCGCTAGTCAGTTACGATTTGGACTTCAATTTATCGAACTAGATTTGATGAATTGCTTTCTCAGATCGCGCTAAAAATCTCTCTTGAACCTTTCGAGCGGCTTAGCTTCCCGTTCGCAATTTCGACGAACTCAGCTAGAGGATAGCATTTCCATGACGAACCGTTTGGCAGACACACAAAGCTTATACCTGCAAAAACACGCCGAAAACCCCATCGACTGGTGGCCGTGGTGCGACGAAGCCCTCGAAACCGCCCGTCGCGAAGACAAACCTATCTTTTTATCCATCGGTTATTCGAGCTGTCACTGGTGTACCGTGATGGAAGGCGAAGCCTTTTCTGACAAAGGCATCGCCGAGTACGCCAACGCTAACTTCATCCCCATCAAAGTCGATCGCGAAGAACGTCCCGACATCGACAGCATTTATATGCAAGCCTTGCAATTAATGGTCGGACAAGGAGGTTGGCCGCTCAACGTATTTCTCATTCCCGATAGTTTAGTCCCCTTTTACGGCGGCACCTATTTTCCCCTCGCGCCTCGTTACGGACGACCGGGATTTTTGCAAGTGTTGCAGCAACTGCGACAGTATTACGATACTCAAAAAGAAAAACTCAAGGCGATCGAAACCGACATGATGGCGTCGCTGCAACAGGTGGCCGCGATTCCCCCCGAACTGGCCGAAGCCGGCGATCGCTCCTTGTTCGACAAAACCTTACTCGATCGCGGTTTACAAGTGAGCGTCAAACTCATCGAACCCGACGATCGCGCCCCCAGCTTTCCCATGATGCCCTACGCTAACGCCGCCTTACACGGGATGCGGTTCGACTTAGGGGAAGCCGTCGAAGATCCGCGATCGACCTGCCAACAACGGGGACTCGACCTCGCCCTCGGTGGCATTTTCGACCACGTTGGCGGCGGGTTTCACCGCTATACCGTCGATGCAACCTGGACGGTTCCGCACTTTGAAAAAATGCTCTACGATAACGGGCAAATTCTCGAGTATCTCGCCAATCTGTGGCAAGCGGGACTGCAAGATGCCGCTTTCGATCGCGCCGTCTCGAAAACCGTCAGTTGGTTGCAACGGGAAATGACCGCCCCTGAAGGCTATTTCTATGCCGCCCAAGATGCCGATAACTTTGAGAAACCCGAGGACAAAGAACCCGAAGAGGGGGCGTTTTACGTTTGGACTGATGCCGAGTTGCGCCAGTCTCTCAGCGACGAAGAATACGCAGCTTTAGCCGACGCCTTCGACATCTCTGAATCGGGGAACTTCGAGGGACACAACGTCTTACAGCGTCGTCGCGGGGGCGTTCTCAGCGAAACCGTCGAAGCAGCCTCAGCCAAGCTCTTCGCACTGCGGTACGGCGACGGCGTCACGTTCGACGATCCCTTTCCTCCGGCTCGCAACAATCGAGACGCCAAAACCCGCGATTGGGCGGGGCGCATTCCCCCCGTTACCGATACGAAGGCGATCGTCGCTTGGAACAGTTTGACGATTTCGGGATTGGCGCGGGCGTCGGTGGCGTTTCAGCAACCGCGATATCTAGATCTCGCCCGTCGCGCCGCCGATTTTATTTTACAGAACCAGTGGGTCGACGGACGGTTTCACCGCCTCAACTATAACGGCAACGCGTCGGTTTCAGCCCAATCGGAAGATTACGCCCTCTTTATTAAAGCTCTGCTGGACTTGCACCAAGCCGGAGCGACTTCTTATTTAGACGAGGCGGTGAAAGTACAGTCGGAGTTCGACGAGTATTTGTGGAGTGTCGAATTGGGAGGATATTACAACGCCGCTAAGGACGCCAGTAACGACCTCATCGTGCGGGAACGGACGTATACCGACAACGCGACACCTGCGGCCAACGGAACGGCCGTGGAAAATTTAGTGCGGTTGGCGTTGGTGACGGACGACGTGGACTATTTAGACCGCGCCGAACGGGGGTTACAGTCTTTCACTTCGATTTTGATGCAGATGCCCCAAGCCTGCCCGAGTTTGGTTAAGGCGTTAGATTGGTTCCAACACGGAACGATCGCTCGGACGACGGACTCCGAACTGGCGTGGTTGTCGCAGCACTATTTACCGACGACGGTGTTAAAGGTGACGTCGGATTTACCGGAAGGTGCGGTGGGACTCGTCTGTCACGGGTTGACGTGCTTAGAACCCGATCGCGATCGCGATCGCCTTCTCGAGCGACTTCTGACAAAATCTCGGGAAGCTCGCGCTCGGGTATAGCGACGGGAGTTTGTGGAGATCCCCAATTCGAGGAACCTCAGTCTCTTGGAAAGATGGGGGATCTTCACGGGTGGTTCGGCTCGATCCCACTGTTCTGGCTAGAGGGTTTCGCCGAAATAGGTTTCTTCTGTTTCGGCGATCGCCCGTTCGGTTTTCGGGGGGTTGAGAAATTTCACAACGATCGAACGGTTCGATTCGAGGCGCTGTTGTTTAAATATTTTCTTATAAAATAATTCAATCGTCGCATCGCCCCAATACAACCCCCCGAAACGCGATCGCGCATCTACAAAGACCCTGAAGACGCGTTGCTACGGACTGGTTCTATTGCTATAATTGAGAATCTATATCAATTGATTGAGGTGGATTGTTTCGCAAAATCCCCGAACGATCTACGAATATTTACGCAAAAACAAGGTTTTTGGGGCTTGTGATTAGAAGTTTTCGCCGAATTTTATTGAGAAAATGTCTTAACAGTTTAGTAAAACGAGAAGTCCGATCGCCTCGTCCGTGGCGGCGGTACGTTCCCTTGGCGATCGCCTTGGGGATCGGGTTGACCGCTTCCCTAGTGGGGGCGAAATTCGTGCGTCAGTGGGAACGCGATCGCGCCAGAGATCTCTTCGATCGCCAAGCCGACAGCCTGACGTTTGCCTTTCAACAACAGGTCGATCGCGCGACGCAACTCGTAGGCGCTCTCGACGCCTTCTACCGTACCTCGGAGGATTTGACCGGCGAACGGCTCGCGCAATTTTCCCAAAGCCTGCTCGTCGGTTATCCGAAAACCTTCCATCTGGGCTGGGCGCAGTGGCACGAAAACGACACCCCCTCAAATACCTGTTTCGCCGAAACCTCACCGTCTCAAGCCGACCGAGGGAAACTCGAGATCGCGACTATCGAACCCTCTGAAAGTCAAACCCCGTGGTTGGGTTGCGATCTCGCGCCGTCTCTGCCCGCAATGCGTACCCCGGTCTTACAACGAATCGCGATCGAGCCGTCTGTAATCCTTCCCGACGGAACGTCCGGGTTTCTGTTCTACCAACCTCTCGAGGCTCGAAAGGCTTCGAGTGGCATCGTCTTCGCCCTGTACGAGCGATCGGACTTTTTCCGAACGGCTTTGGCAAGTCTCAACGTACGCGATCTCGACATTTACCTCTACGATTTATCCGTCGATCGCCTCGACTCCCAACTCAAAAAAAACAGTCTCGACTCGACGCGTGGATTTCTCATCGGATACGCCGCGCAGAACCGCCAACTCTTCGATCGCGTTTCTAATCCACCCTCTCCGCGAAAACCCTTAGAATCCTATTGGAACCCGCGACGACCCCAAACCGATAACAGCGAGACGGGCTATCCCTTACCCGAACACTGTCCTTACAGCAGCGATCGCACCGTCTGTATGCGAACCCTCAACGTCGCCGATCGCGAATGGACGATCCTCCTGGTTCCCCGTGCGTCTTGGCATACCGTTCCCTGGGCGTCTGCGGCGACGCTGGCGATCGGACTGTTAGGCACGAGCCTCTTGGCGGGCTACTTGTGGATGTCAATTCGGCGGACACTACACACCGAAGCCCTTGCCAGCAAACTCCACAAAGCCAACACCGCCTATCGCGTCTCCGAAGCTCGAACCTTCGATCGCGCCAAGCGACTCGAACGAGCCTTACGAGAACTGCACCACACCCAAGCGAAATTAATTCAAAGCGAAAAAATGTCCAGTTTGGGGCAGATGGTGGCCGGAGTCGCCCACGAAATCAACAATCCCGTCAACTTCATCTACGGAAACCTCGTCCATCTCAGCGACTACAGCGAAAACCTGCTGTCGTTAGTGCGAGCGTACCAGCTCCACGTCCGCAATCCGCCTCCGGAAATTCTCGAGTTACTCGAAGACGACGATTTAGCCTTCGCCATCGAAGACCTGCCCAAAGTTCTCGATTCGATGAAAATGGGAACCGAACGCATTCGCGATGTGGTGCGATCGCTGCGTACCTTTTCCCGCCTCGACGAAGCCGATTTCAAAGCCGTAGACGTTCGCGAAGGCATCGACAGTGCGCTGGCCATTTTGCAACATCGCCTCAATCCCTGCGGCGATCGCCCACAAATCCGCGTTATCCAAAGCTACGGCGACCTTCCCCTCGTCGAATGTTACCCCGGTCAACTCAACCAGGTCTTTTTAAACCTCCTCACCAACGCCATCGATGCTATCGACGAACGCGATCGCCGACACACCCCTGAAGAACGAGGTTCTCAATCCCCAACGATTTGTATCGAAACCGAACTCGAAGGGTGCGATCGCGTTATTATCCGTATTTCCGACAACGGCATCGGCATTCCCGACTTTGCCAAACCCAAACTCTTCGATCCCTTCTTTACCACCAAACCCGTCGGACAGGGAACGGGTTTGGGACTAGCCGTTAGCTATCAAATTATCGAGAAAAACCACCGAGGCCAGTTATCGTATACAACTGGTCTCGGTGTGGGAACGCAGTTTAAAATTTGTCTTCCCCTACGTCCATCTCTTGCCGCATCGGACGGCTGTAACGAGATTCAACGCACTTTGTCCGATGCGGGGGGTTACACTTCCACCTTGACCCCACGCCAAAAGGCCACGTAGCCTTCAAAGTGCTTCGCTTTGGCTTTCGCGTCGGGGTAATACCAGGCGGCGTCGGGGTTTTGTTCGCCGTTGACCTCTAGGGTGTAGTAACTGGCGACGCCTTTCCAGGGACAGGAGGTGCGAGTATCGCTGGGCTTGAAATACTCGGATTTAATCGAATCTGGGGGAAAGTAGTAATTCCCCTCGACTCGTTCGCAATTATCGCTCTCGGCGACGACGACACCGTTCCAGATAGCTTTGGACATGGAATTATCCTTTCGATCGATTCGACGCTTTCGATCGTATTCTAGTAGGGGCGCTTGGATCGCGATCGACAAACGCCTTGGGCGTGTGTTTATCAGTGTAAAGTGCAGAGGGCAGAGCGTAGAGTGAGAATTCCTCTTTAACTCTTCACTCTCCACTCTTATACTCTTCCCTGAAAGAAGCACACCGCCACGAACAAGCTTGCTAGAGTGAAAAGCTGCCGGAAACCCCCATCGATCCTTTGTATTTCTCATGGAGCAGTCTCGAAACCCCGAAGAGCGCCAGTCGATGTTGTACTTCCACTACAATGCTTCAAAGGACGACAATTCCGACGCTTCGTCCGTTCAAGGCGTGATTAAGGAAGAAGAAGACGGAACCTTCGTTCTGCTGGACTGGATGCACCGGGACGAGGACAACTCGAACGCGCTGCGGGTGCGCGATTCGGTGGTGATGAGACTCCCCTACACTGACGCGACCACTGACGCGACGCCACCGCCGCCTACTGTCGAGGTATCCCCTCAACCATCTCAACCCCCTCGACGCCGTCGTCCGAAGCGCCGTAAACCTTCGGCTTCTCAGTCTGAGTTCGATGAAGACTCCTCGCTGTTTTCAACGGGTTTAGCTGTCGGATTGGGAGTGAACCTCTTGGCGTTACTGGCAGGAGCGTATTTGCTTCGGTTTGCTGCCCCCGCTGGTGATTTGCAGGTGTTGCAACAGGCTAGCGATCGCGGCGATCGCGGACAGTTAACCGAGGCGATCGCTCTAGCGGAAAGCATTTCCCCCGACAGTCCCGCTTACCAGGACGCACAGCAGCAAATTTCCCAGTGGCGGCGGGTTTGGCAAGCCGCAACTGCTAAAGTCGAAGCTCTTGAAAGGGCGTTTGAGAAGGGACAATGGCAACAGGTGCTGTTGTTGTCGGAAGAACTTTCCGAATTTGATGACTTGCGCGATCGCGTGGCTCCCTTTGTCGAACAAGCTCAGGCGCGTTTGGATGCCGAAGCTTACGAATGGTTGCAATTAGCCTTCGATCGCGGACGCGATCGCGATTTCCACGGAGCGTTACAGGCGCTCGAACGCGTTCCCCAGGGAAGCTCTCTCTACGATCGCGTGGCGTCGAAAACCGCCGAATACCGGCAAAAACGAGACGTGCGAGCGGCCTGGCTGCTACAACAAGCCTTCGATCGCGCCGCAGCCAAAGACTTCTCGACCGCACTGACCTATTTACAACAAATTCCCCCCGGAACGCCTGCTTACGAAAAGGTCGCGCCGAAATTGGCACAATACCACCGACAGCGTAACCTTCGCGCCACTTGGCTGCTGCAAAAAGCGTTCGACTCGGCCGTCAACCGACAGTTCGAGTCGGCCTTGGCCTATTTACAACGCATTCCCAGCGGGACGGAAGTTTACGACATCGCTCAGGCGAAGATTAGCGAATATCAGTTGTTGCGCTAGAGTCGGGAAAGGGAAAAATAAGCAAGATACTGTTCCCCGTTCCCCGTTCCCCGTTCCCTATTTCATGCAATTCGCGCCGTTATATCCACTCCTGTACCGCGTTCTCGCACCGACGTTTCCGAGTTGTCTGTGGTCGATCGAGACCTCAGAACCTGTAGTCGCCTTGACGTTCGATGACGGACCGCACCCGGAGTACACGCCACAGGTACTCGATGTTTTGGAAAAATTCGGGATCGTTGCCAGTTTCTTTTGGTTGGGGAGTTGCGTTCGTCGCTATCCCGAGGTGGCGAAAGCGGTCTTCGATCGCGGTCACTGGATTGGTTTGCATGGCGACACCCATCGTTCGTTTATCCGCTCGACCCGAGATGAATTACAAAGCAGATTAGAATGCAATCAACTCGCGATCTCCGAGGCTCTCGATCTTCCTCTAGAGTGGGTCGGAGATCGCGTTCGTGACGTGCGACCGCCTAACGGTCTGTTTACGCCTCAAACTCTCACGTGGCTGCAAGAGTGGAACTATCGTCCGGTCATGTGGAGCGTCGTTCCTGAAGATTGGGTTCGACCGGGAATCTCGCGTGCGGTCGATCGGGTTTTGTCTCAAGTTCGACCCGGTTCGGTGGTGGTTCTACACGACGGACGTTTGGGTGGAGAAGACGCAGCCGAAACAACGCGATCGATTGTTAAAGCTTTGCAACACCAAACGTATCGATTTGTTACTATCGACCCGTTATGGCAATGTAAACTCGGCCGAGTCAGTGGCTAGACCTAGAAAGTTGCGTTAACTTACACTTAAGGGCTGTGGTCGAGTGAGTTTCCCGATCGTTGCAATCTCGTACGTATTTCAAACTTGCTAAATCCAACGATATTGCTAACATGGAACGACGAATCTCGCTCGAGATCCATCAGGGGAAGTTCGATCCATGTTCGACCGGTCGTTTTGAGTGAAAACGGCTACAATTCGGAAAGGCATTTTCCCCCTCTTGGTGTGAGGCGATCTCGTACGGGTCTAAATCAACTTAGACTCGAAAGACCGCAAATCGATCGCACTCGAGAAAACTTGAGTTAAGCTAAGAAAGCTTTTTACTCAACAGCTCGTTCGCCGATACGAGGGATCGCTTAAGAGCGTGCGAAGTAACGCAACAGAATTGCATCAGTTGAATCACACGAACATGAGGAACGCGGCATGACCCAGGCTAACAACGTACTGGCTATCAAACAAAACACTCTCACCAGTGTCGATCGGTCTGAAAACGAAATCGACCTGCTCATGCAAGATGACGTCCGACCTGACGAGGTTCTCGAAACCTCAGATTCGGAATCAGACTCTGATGACGAGTACATCGAAGCTGAAGCAGCAGTGCAAGCGGCCAAAGCGAGCAAAGCGCGATCGAAGCGAAAAGCCCAGGCGAAAAAAAAGCACTACACAGAAGATTCGATTCGCCTTTACCTGCAAGAAATCGGACGCATTCGCTTGCTGCGGGCTGACGAAGAAATCGAACTGGCTCGTCTGATCGAAGATTTGCTATATCTCGAATCTCTTCAAGGCCGTTTTGAAGAAGAGATGGGGAACCTCCCGACCGATCGAGAGTGGGCGAAACTCGCTTGGCTCGGAGATCCCGTTCGAGAACGACATCTCGAAGAGCAAGGTACGAAACCCGATACGGATAAATACGTCTGGCCGGCCGTTCGCGAAAAACTCGACGAGCCGGAAACCGAGAAAGCTTGGGCTGCACAAAGCCGAAAATTCTGTTCGTCGTTCCGTTCTCGCCTCTACAAAGACCGTCGCGCTAAAGACAAAATGGTTCAGTCGAACCTGCGTTTGGTGGTGTCGATCGCCAAAAAATATATGAATCGCGGCCTGTCGTTCCAAGATCTGATTCAAGAGGGGAGTTTGGGGCTGATTCGCGCAGCGGAAAAATTCGATCACGAGAAAGGCTACAAGTTCTCAACCTATGCGACGTGGTGGATTCGCCAGGCCATCACCCGTGCGATCGCCGATCAGTCTCGGACGATCCGCCTTCCGGTTCACCTCTACGAAACCATTTCTCGCATCAAGAAGACAACGAAGCTACTGTCTCAGGAAATGGGACGCAAACCGACTGAAGAGGAAATCGCCACTCGCATGGAAATGACCATCGAGAAACTGCGGTTTATTGCGAAGTCCGCTCAACTTCCCATTTCCCTCGAAACGCCGATCGGCAAAGAAGAAGATTCGCGGTTGGGCGATTTCATCGAGTCTGACGGCGAAACCCCTGAAGATCAAGTCTCGAAAAGCCTGTTGCGGGAAGATTTAGAAAGCGTCCTCGATACCCTCAGCCCCCGAGAACGGGACGTTTTACGCCTGCGTTACGGTTTGGACGACGGACGTATGAAAACCCTCGAAGAAATCGGTCAGATTTTCAACGTCACTCGGGAGCGCATCCGCCAAATCGAAGCCAAAGCGCTTCGCAAGTTGCGCCATCCGAATCGCAACAGCATCCTGAAAGAATATATTCGGTAGTTTCTGTTTTTTTCGTCTCGCACGTCGCTCTATCGACGGTTTATCGAGATCGACGATCTCCAAACGCGCTAGCAACTTCTTTGGCTTTCGAGTCGATAATGCTGGCGCGTTCGTTCGTATGAGGTGGCGATCGACGATCGCTCCGTATTTTTTCGAGGATACGCTTGAGTAAAAATACGGAAACTATTTTGTTAAGTAAAAAAAAATTGCGTGTCTTTTCGTTTTTTTATTTGATGTATTCTAACGATTCCATCTTTTTCTAAAGATATTGTAAAGCATATTTAAAGTTTTCGTAAATTTTTTCGATCGTCTCATCTAAACCGAACGGCACGCTATCGTGTTGAGTCGGTTTAGATTGAATAAAAAATCAATAATTTAGTTTTTCACTTTTTGACGAATTTGTCAACACCCAATTTTCCTTAAACCGCGTCCGAACCGTCCCCTTTTGAGTCAGCTTTGGGATCGTTCTATTCCAGAACGACCGAGGCAAAAGCCGTTGCCAGTGCGATCGAACCGAGATGGAGAGGCAACAACGCCCAAAACGATTGTTTCGCAATCTTCTGCATCAGTAATATCGAGAGAACGGTCGAAAACACGAGTGTCGTTCCTTGCAAAAAGGAGATGACTGCCGAATCTGCTACCCAAATCGGCAAATTCGCCCCGTCCAAGCCAAAGGTGGCAAGCGTAACTGGAAGTACGCGCCCCGCTTCGCCCAATCCCAACGTTAAATAATGAGCGAGATTGCCTCCCAACACCAAGGGCAAATATCCATAGGCCAACTCGACAAGCGATCGCGGTTTCGGTATTTTCCCCGCCTGATAAACGACCCAAAGCACCCCATAAGCCACCACCGGAATCAGAACGGGAACCGACAACGCCAAAACGGAGAGTTCCAAATGGGGGAAAAATCGAGTCAGATCGAACGATAACTGAAATTGCTGTTGCAGTTGTGGTAAGCGGTGGAGGAAAACGCCCCCCAACAACAGAAACAACAACGCGACTTCATCGGTTCGGGGTTGGTGCGTCGTCCAAAGTTCGATCGCCGGAAGACGCCAGTTAAACTCCACCGAACGATGGGGACAGGCTTTCAAACAAGTCATACACAAAACGCAATCGCGGTTGTCTTGCAGTTGCGCCGGGTGAGAATAGAGCGGACAACCCTCAGTTTCTTGCCCTTCCCCTTTCCGGGGACCACCTTTATAACACTGATAGGTGGTACATTCGGCCGAACAAATTCCCGGTTGCGCCCGTAGCTCCGTCATCGACAACTTGGCAAACAACCCGTTCATGCCGCCGATGGGACAGAGGTAACGACACCAAAACCGCCGCTCGAAAACGAGCGAGAAAATGACTGCCCCCGCCGTGATGAGCAGTAACAAACAACTAGACAAATAGGCGGTATTTTCCAAGTTCCAGAGTTCTTCCCACAGGAAAATTAAGACGAACAGTCCGAACAGAAACCAACCGCCCCACCGTTCGGCACTTTCGCGAGGCCAGCGTCGCAGCGTTCGGGGAAAGAGTTTCAAGGACAGTTTTTGAGTGAGTTCGCCATAAATCATAAACGGACAGACGGCGCACCACAGTCGCCCCACAAAGGGAAAACCGATGAGAACCAGCGGCCACCACCACGCCCAAAACAGGTTGAGAGCGACATTGCGATCGCGAGTTTGAGGTCCGACGAACAGCAGAATCACGACGAGGGCGAACAGCCAGGTGGTAATGCCGTAATTCAAGCCGTCAGGCCAAAAGCGACTGCGAAGGAACTGGCGCAACCGGGGATAGGCTTTAAAGAGGTTGAAGCGAAACTTAGTTTTCTTGCTTTGAGTCGACCAAAATAACTCTTCAGTCAGTTCCGACGCCCCTTCAGCTTGTGTCACGGCGCGTTTGACGAGACTGTCCAACTCGCGCAGGTTGTTCGGAAAGTCGTAACTCTGTAAGCGTCGAATCGCTTCTGGGGTAACGGTGGGTTTCTCTAACCCTCGAGCGCGGCAGCACAGGCGCAGGTAATAATCGACCTTGGCTTTAACGTCAGCCTTGCGAACGCGTAGGGGCGGAACTTTAATGCGATGACTGACGCAAGACTCGAATTCTGGAAGGGTGCGTTCGGAAATCAGAACGATACGAGCGCGACAGGGACGCGGTTCTGGGGTGCGATCGCCCTCGCGGGAAATGGGGGTATAGGTTCCCGTTTCGAGGAGACTGGCGATTTTCGGATGGAGTTCTGGCGGTAAGTCTTGAACGTTGTTGAGAACGAGAGTTCCAGTTCCCACCCATTCGAGGAGTCCCGGTTTTCCGCCGACTCGTCCGAACAGTTCGGCGCCGCTGGTTTGAAGGAGTCCGCTCGTGAGTTGTACCATCGGTTCGCGACGCCAGGGAGAGCCGTAATGGATGAGGGCGGCGATGTTGTCTTTTTCGAGTCCCGGTTCGCCGAAAATGAGGACGGATTGGCGATCGCGCGAGGCGTCTTCGATTTGCGATCGCAGGCGTTGGGCGTAGCGACTGTTCCCGATGATTCCCCGCCGAATTCGGGTGACGAGATAGGGGCGCAGAGCGGTTTGGCGATCGCGTTCGTAGGCCAGTTGGTTGGAGACGCGATCGAGTTCGGCGGCCAGTTGTCGCGAGAAGATTTGGCTGATTTCGGGACGGCGATCGAGCAGTTGCTGGAACTGTTCTCGGGAAATCCACCACAGTTGAGCGTCGGTGAGGGTCGTCGCGACAAAGGACGCCGGGCGATCGAGTAATAAATCTTGTAAATAGAGAACGGCGCCGGGAGTCGAGCAAAATTCCGCCGCGTCGCGATCGCAGTGGAGTCGTCCCTCGTAAAGAACGTACAACCCATCTGGCGGGGTATCGAGTTGTCCGAGGCGGGTTTCAGCGGCGATCGTGCGGACTTCGATCGCGCTGGCCAAATCGGCGAGAGTCTCGTCGGAAAGGTCTTGTAGCGGGGTGTGGGCTTTAAGCCAAGTCGCTCGTTCGGACGCTATCATGGAGGGTGCGATCCCGTATCGTTCGTCCTTTATAGTAGTCGATTCGCGATGACCTGGGCTGACGTACCGAATCTTTGGGTTCCGTTCGTGTTGTTCGGCTGTATTGTCTGGGCAGCCGTGTTTTTCAGGACTCGTTCCTAGGGAGCGAGGGGGAAACTCGAGCTGCTGTCAGGGAGTTTTGGCTGCCCGATTTCAGAAAAGACCGACCGATGCTCGAACCGATTTGGAGCGCGGACAAAGCCCGCCGACCTCGCCAGATGTGGCGATCGACGTTAAATCGCATCAGTCTTGAGCCACCTGAAAAAGCGAGACCGAAGACCCCTAAGATGGGGGCGATCGGTCTCGCGTTCCTCGAGCGGTTTCGATGTTAAAACAACCCGTCGTCTCGAGGTCCGACGACCATTTGCAACACGGTTGCCCGGCCGCCTTTCGAGTGGTATTTATCTGCCCAACCGCGCACTAATTCGTCGAGTTCGGCAAAAGCATCTTCGAGGCGATCGCTGTCGATGTCCAACTCCTCGAGCAAGCGCATCGTCGTCGGCTCCCGTCGCGCCCAATCGCGCATCATGCGAAAATAACGAGCCGTGTCCTCGACCATCGTATAAGTCCGTTCCTCGTCGTCGGCGGGCGAGTAAGAGGCTCGCGTGAGCGTATAAACCGGCATTCCCCAAGGCGAATCGATGCGCGTGACCGTTCCCGAATAAATCAAACGCCGCTTGATATGCTCGGCTAGAGCTTCGCTGAGGGGCATTCGGCGCTCGGGAGGTAAATCTTCCTGCGATCGACTGTGAAGGAATTCGATCAGCTCCATGAATTGGAACGAGTTGATCGCCTGAGCGTCGGGGAGGGGTTTAGGAAACTTACGTTCGAGTTGGCGTTTTTCGTCCGGTGACAAGCTGTTTCCCGCAATACGGGGTTTTCCGGGTTGCCAGGGAAACTGTTCGAGCCAAACATAAGGAAACTGAATGAGATATCGAGGTTCTTGAGACCCCAACATTTTTAACAGCTTGCCTTGAGTCAGTGCCTGACGGACTTCTTCGACGATGACTTTAACCCGCCTCGGTTCGATATGATGCAGGTGTCCGGTCATGCGTAAATTTTGTCCTTGCTCTAAATACGTCAAGTAAATGGCGCATTTAGCCGCCGTGGCTGCCGCATCGAGGAACGCCCCGTGTCGGTGTCCGCTCGTTCGCATTGCGATAAATGCCAAGTAGAGCATGATTTGATCCATCGCGCTCGGACTCAGGCGTTCGATCAAATCGGTATCTTTATTCATTACAATTCCCGAATCTTCTAATTTTGGAGGTTTCACAGTCTCCTCCGCACGATTTGTGTACGATCGTTACCCATATCGCCCCAGAATCAACCGATAGCGTTTTCTGTGAACGATTTTGATTCGATGCACACCTGTTCGGTCGGGACACAAAGCCGAAGAGATCGCGGCGATCGAGCAGCGCGAAAGACTTCAGTTTGGAGGAAGATTCCCGTATATACTCAATAGTAGCCGATCGAGACCGAACGCCACTCGATCGCGTTAACCCGTTCGTCGATTTTCCATGATTGTTTTGAGTCCGACTGCCGTGCGAGAAATCGCGCGGTTGAAATCCAAACATAGTTCTGCCGAAGCGCGTTTGCGAGTGCGCGTTCGAGAAGGAGGGTGCGCCACGTTGTACTACGATCTCAACTTCGACGACCAGTTCGGCACCGACGACCTTACCGGCGAGTTCGAAGGCATTGCGATCGTCGTCGATGCGGCCAGCCGTACTTATGTCGAAGGACTGACGATCGATTACACCGAAGATTTAATGGGGGGAGGATTTCGTTTTTACAATCCCCAGGCCGAACGAACCTGTAGCTGCGGTCATTCTTTTGTACCTCGAAACGACCGTTCTCATCACTCAACGAACGTTGACAGGTAAATAAAAGATTGGTATAGTTAAAGACTGTTTCCAAACTAGAAGCATAGTCGGCTTACTACATTACCTATGCCCACGATTCAGCAGCTCGTTCGCAGCGAGCGCCAGAAGGCAAAGAAGAAAACGAAGTCACCCGCCTTAAAAAGCTGCCCCCAACGGCGCGGCGTCTGCACGCGGGTTTATACCACGACGCCGAAAAAGCCGAACTCCGCACTTCGGAAAGTCGCACGGGTTCGTCTGACCTCAGGCTTTGAAGTGACGGCCTACATTCCCGGCATCGGTCACAACCTACAAGAACACTCCGTTGTCATGTTGCGCGGCGGTCGTGTCAAAGACCTCCCCGGCGTGCGCTATCACATCGTTCGCGGCACGTTAGATACCGCCGGAGTCAAAGACCGTCGTCAAGGCCGTTCCAAATACGGCGCCAAACGTCCGAAAGAATAAGACCCACCACCTTCAGCGGGTCATCGTTCGTCACCTGTTGTCTAGCGATCTCGTAAAATTAATAGCGAATACAGAAACTTATGTCACGTCGCAGAGTCGTTCAAAAACGTCCGGTCCCTCCCGATCCGGTGTACAACAGCCGCCTCGTCAGCATGATGGTGCGTCGCGTGATGCGCCACGGCAAAAAATCACTGGCCTCGAACCTCATCTACGATGCCATGAAGATCGTCGAAGAGCGGACGGGATCGGATCCCTTAGAATTATTTGAGACCGCCATCCGCAACGCGACGCCGTTAGTCGAAGTCAAAGCTCGTCGAGTCGGCGGTGCGACTTATCAAGTGCCGATGGAAGTGCGCTCCGATCGCGGGACGGCTTTAGCCCTACGTTGGCTGATCGCAGCCTCGCGTCAGCGTTCGGGTAAAACCATGGCGATGAAGTTGGCCAACGAACTGATGGACGCCGCCAACGAAACGGGAAACACCATTCGCAAGCGGGAAGAAACGCACCGTATGGCGGAAGCGAACAAAGCGTTCGCACACTATCGGTACTAAACCGCGATTCGCTAGACGACATTCGGAATTCGATCGGACAAGCTTCAGAAGCACCAGAATATTAAGATACAATAAGGAACGTTGTGTCCGCGTCCAACGGGTTGCCCCTGCAATTCAGACGCGGCGGCCGCGTGTGAAAGAATACCGATCGAACTTCACCCGCGTTTTCGTAACTCACAACTCGAGTGACACAGCGGCAGATTCAATAGGGAGGTTATTGTGGCACGAACAGTCCCGCTTAACAGAATACGCAATATCGGTATTGCAGCTCACATCGACGCAGGAAAAACGACCACGACAGAGCGTATCCTGTTCTATTCCGGGATCGTCCACAAAATGGGCGAAGTCCACGAAGGAACGGCAGTAACAGACTGGATGGCTCAAGAGCGGGAGCGGGGCATTACCATCACTGCCGCTGCGATCAGCACGAGCTGGAACGACCACTTCATCAACATTATCGACACGCCCGGCCACGTCGATTTCACCATCGAAGTCGAACGGTCGATGCGGGTTCTCGACGGTGTCGTTGCCGTTTTTTGTTCCGTCGGCGGCGTACAGCCTCAGTCTGAAACCGTTTGGCGGCAGGCCGAGCGTTATAAAGTTCCCCGGATCGCGTTCGTCAACAAGATGGACCGCACGGGTGCGAACTTCTTCAAGGTTTACAACCAGATTCGAGATCGGCTGCGGGCGAACGCCGTCCCCGTTCAAATCCCCATCGGAAGTGAAAGCGATTTCCACGGCGTCGTCGATCTCGTGGGACAGAAAGCCTACATCTACACCAACGACATCGGCACGGACATTCAAGTGACCGAAATTCCCGAAGAAGTCTCCGAACTGGCGGCTGAATACCGGGAAAAACTCCTCGAAGCCGTCGCCGAAACCGACGACGCCTTGATGGAAAAATACCTCGAAGGGGAAGAGCTGACTGAAGAAGAAGTGCGATCGACCGTTCGCAAAGCGACGATCGCCGGAACCATGGTTCCCATGCTCTGCGGTTCTGCCTTTAAAAACCGAGGCGTCCAGCGTCTGCTCGATGCGGTCGTCGATTATCTGCCCTCTCCCATTGAAGTCCCGCCGATTCAGGGAACCCTGCCCGACGGAGAAGTGGCAGCTCGTCCGGCGGACGACGAAGCACCCCTATCGGCTCTGGCCTTTAAAGTCATGTCCGACCCTTACGGTCGCTTGACTTTCGTGCGCGTTTACTCGGGCATCCTCAAAAAAGGAAGCTACGTGTACAACGCCACCAAAGACCAAAAAGAGCGGATTTCTCGCCTGATCGTCCTCAAAGCCGACGAGCGAATCGAAGTCGACGAACTGCGATCGGGAGACCTCGGAGCAGCCCTCGGGTTGAAAGATACCCTAACTGGGGATACGATTTGCGACGACGAATCGCCGATTATTCTCGAATCGCTCTATATCCCCGAACCGGTGATCTCCGTCGCGGTCGAACCGAAAACCAAAGCCGACATGGAGAAACTCTCCAAAGCGTTGCAAGCGTTATCGGAAGAAGACCCGACGTTTCGCGTGACCACCGACTCCGAAACCAACCAGACCGTGATCGCCGGGATGGGCGAACTGCACCTGGAAATCCTGGTCGATCGAATGCTGCGCGAGTTCAAAGTCGAAGCAGAAGTCGGCGCGCCACAGGTGGCGTATCGCGAAACGATCCGCAAATCCACCCAAGCCGAAGGCAAATTCGTGCGTCAGAGCGGTGGTAAAGGACAGTACGGTCACGTTGTCATCGAACTGGAACCCGGCGAAACGGGAAGCGGCTTTGAATTCGTTTCCAAAATCGTCGGTGGTTCGGTTCCGAAAGAATATATCGGACCGGCTGAAAACGGGATGAAAGAAGCCTGCGAATCTGGTATCCTTGCTGGTTATCCCTTGATCGACGTAAAAGCCACGTTGGTTGACGGGTCTTACCACGAGGTCGATTCCAACGAGATGGCCTTTAAAATTGCCGGTTCTATGGCAATTAAAAACGCCGTCAGCAAAGCATCACCGGTTCTGTTAGAGCCGATGATGAAAGTCGAGGTCGAAGTTCCCGAAGAATTCATCGGAAACGTCATTGGCGACCTCAACTCCCGTCGAGGCCAGATCGAAGGTCAAGAGACGGATGAAGGGCTGGCGAAAGTCTCTGCCAAAGTACCTTTGGCGGAAATGTTCGGCTATGCCACCGATATCCGCTCCAAGACCCAAGGTCGCGGTATCTTCTCGATGGAATTCAGCAACTACGACGAAGTTCCGCGTAGTGTCGCTGAAGAAATCATCGCAAAAAGCAAAGGGAACGCATAACACAGGAGAAGGAACACACGATTCATGGCACGCGCAAAATTCGAACGGAACAAACCCCACGTCAACATCGGTACGATCGGTCACGTCGATCACGGTAAAACGACGCTGACGGCTGCCATCACGGGAACCCTCGCCGTGACGGGTAAAGCGAAAGCTCGCAAATATGCCGACATCGATGCCGCTCCCGAAGAAAAAGAGCGGGGTATCACCATCAACACGGCTCACGTCGAGTACGAAACCGACAACCGCCACTACGCTCACGTGGACTGCCCCGGACACGCGGACTACGTGAAAAACATGATCACCGGAGCCGCTCAAATGGACGGCGCGATCCTGGTGGTGTCTGCGGCTGACGGCCCGATGCCTCAAACCCGCGAACACATTCTGCTGGCTCGTCAGGTGGGCGTTCCCAGCTTGGTCGTGTTCTTGAACAAACAAGACCAAGTCGACGACGAAGAGCTGCTCGAACTCGTCGAACTCGAAGTTCGCGAACTGCTCAGCGAATACGACTTCCCTGGCGATGACATTCCCATCGTGACCGGCTCGGCTCTCAAGGCCATCGAAGCCCTGGAAGAAAATCCGGCGATCGGTGCTGGCGAAAACGAATGGGTCGATAAAATCCTGCAACTGATGGAAGAAGTCGATGGCTACGTGCCGACTCCCGAGCGCGATGTCGATAAAGACTTCCTGATGGCGGTTGAAGACGTATTCTCCATTACGGGTCGCGGAACCGTCGCCACTGGACGGATCGAGCGCGGTATCGTCAAAGTCGGCGATACGGTTGAAATCGTTGGGATCAAAGACACCCGCAGCACTACCGTTACCGGTGTGGAAATGTTCCAGAAAACCCTGGATCAAGGGATGGCTGGCGACAACGTGGGCGTCCTGTTGCGTGGTGTTCAGAAAGCTGACATCGAACGGGGTATGGTGCTGGCCAAACCCGGTACGATCAACCCTCACACCAAGTTCGAGGCTGAGGTTTATATTCTGAAAAAAGAAGAAGGCGGACGTCACACCCCCTTCTTCCCCGGATACCGTCCTCAGTTCTACGTTCGGACGACCGACGTGACCGGCACCATCAGCGACTTTACTGCTGACGACGGTAGCGCGGCTGAAATGGTCATGCCCGGAGACCGCATTAAAATGACGGTGGAACTGATTTGCCCGGTGGCGATCGAGAAAGGGATGCGCTTCGCAATTCGTGAAGGCGGCCGGACGGTCGGTGCTGGCGCGGTGGCTAAGATCGTCGAATAGCTAGATCCGCCGATCTTTCCGCTGGGGCGCACTGTGTGCGCCCCTATACTTGTCTGTTTTTCTCCGAACCTCGACAACTCAAGATTATGGCAACGATTCAGCAACAAAAAATCCGCATTCGACTCAAAGCGTTCGATCGACGCTTGCTCGATACCTCTTGCGATAAGATCGTCGATACGGCCAACCGCACCAGTGCCACGGCGATCGGTCCGATTCCTCTGCCCACCAAACGGCGCGTGTACTGCGTGTTGCGATCGCCCCACGTGGACAAAGACTCGCGCGAACACTTCGAGACGCGAACCCACCGCCGCATTATCGATATTTACCAACCTTCTTCTAAGACCATCGACGCCCTGATGAAACTGGACTTACCCGCTGGAGTCGATATCGAAGTTAAACTTTAACGGGTACATCTCAAAAATGTAAATTTATCGAATCGGAGTCTCTGTAGTGAATCGAGCTGTTGTTGGGTAGAGCCATCGCTCCACCCCTGGACGGCAGCGTTGCCGAAGTCCAACCTACCCCAGATTCATATCTTTACATCCATTGAGATGCACCCAATTTAAACCCTCTCGCCGAGGGGCTGATTTCTGTAGAAAAAATCCCTCGGCGCGATCGCCGACGTACTGTCAACCCGTTACAGATCGAGAAACTCAGCTCGAGTTTTTTAAGAGTGCCGACTCGTCAGATCCGCTCTCTAGAGCGACCGAACGAAAATCTGCTAGAATCCGAATAGCGGTAAAGCGCACTCAGAAAAAGTCGGTTGGTAGAGTCGCGACTACGGGCGCGAGAACTTTAGGGACTTACCCAAAACCCAGCAGACTGTGTAGGACAGTAGACATTTCATACCATTTTCCGAAAACTTTGAAATTGTTGCAGGTGGGCGATCCCCGCCATACGAGGCTCTTGATGGCTCATGTATAGCACGATTTTTGAAAATGGTATCGAGTGTCTTGCGGTCGGGCAGACCGTGAAAGCTTGTGGAGGGCTAGGCGACAACCGAGAAGTTGTAAAACTCCCGCTCCCAACGAAGCAAGAATCTTACGAAGAGAATTCGTAGGAGTGTCACAGTAAACGTAGAAGCACAGTTTGGACAGACGCAATAATGGCCACCTCGTCTTCTATCGCTGTTCGAGAACTCCCATTGTTTCCGCTTCCGGAAGTGGTGTTGTTTCCCGGCAGACCGCTCCCACTCCACATCTTTGAATTTCGCTATCGCATGATGATGAATACCATCCTCAACAGCGATCGCCGATTCGGAGTGTTGATGTGGGATCCCGCGAAGCGCCAGGCGAGTTCAGTCGGGTGTTGTGCGGAAATCGTCCAGCACCAAAGGCTTCCTGACGATCGCATGAAAATTTGGACGCTGGGACAACAGCGGTTTCGCGTCCTCGAATACGTTCGCGAAAAACCCTATTACGTGGGGTTAGTCGAGTGGATCGAAGACACTCCTCCAGAGCGAGACCTGCGCTCGATCGCCACCGAAGTCGAACAACTGCTTCGGGACGTAGTACGCCTGTCTGCTAAGCTTATGGATCGCGAGATCGAGCTACCCGAAGATATTCCCAGCTTGCCTACCGAGTTGTCGTACTGGGTCGCTGGAAATCTTTACGGCGTTGCCAGCGAACAACAGGACTTACTGGAAATGCAGGATACAGCCAAACGTCTCGAGCGGGAAGCTGAAATTTTGACGACGACTCGCAATCACCTCGCCGCTCGAACTGTATTGAAAGATACGTTCGACGGATAAGAGGCGAACCGATCGCGTCGTGTTGTTTTGTGTAGAATTCGATCGAAACTGTCATGGGCGAAGCTAAACGTCGCAAAGAAGCCCTGGGTGAAAAATACGGCAAAGATCCGTACATCTTGCCCTGGGTTCCCATCACCAAAAAACAAGCCGAACAGTTTGTCAGTTGGACGACAAAAGGCGCTTGGGTCGGTATCGGAGCGCTGATCGCGATCTGGCTGACTGTCATTTTTATCGGACCGTCTCTCGGGTGGTGGGAGCTGCACTAAATTATAGAAATTTCAAATAACTTAACCTCTCACTCATTATTAAACTCGGACTCGTCCGAGCCTTGTCGTCAGAGATCGTCGAATTTTCAAAGCAGTTCTATCCGCGAGATCGCGTTCGGCTCCCGCTCCTTGCAGTCAAGAGATGGCGGGAGCTAGACATTTGTTAGTCGGTCAAAAACGAAGCGATCCCCGCAGTCACTTGCGATCGAAGATACGTCAAGTCGATCGAAAGTAAGTTAACGTGAGGCATAAGTCTCGATATCTGACTGTCTTTCTCCAGCGAGCGTGCGAGGTCGATCGAAAGACCGAGATGAGCTAAATTGTTAAGTAAATTTTAAAAATGTTAACCTGCGTGTTTCGCGTGATAGGAGGAGAACCGTGTTTATACGACTTGCCGAACAGCACCGTCAATTCGTGCGAGAGCTAGTGATGAATCTCAAAGCATTAGCCATCGTGCTAGAGCGTCGGGGATATCTGGCATCGTGCTATACCTGTGGCAGTCAGATGAACAGTGCCTCGTTTATGGTCAGTCTGGGAGACAATCACCTCATTCGTTTCCTCGTTTCCGACTACGGCATTACCTGGACGGAAATGCGCGACGATCGCGAACTGATGAAACTCGAAGGCGCCGAAGCCATCGCGCAACTGCAAGAACTGGCAAATCTCGTGAAATACCAAATCGCCCCGAGCGACTACCGACCGGCGGCCGTCCAACAAGCCTAAAATAAGAGTAGAGAACCCGTTTTCTGCGGTTCGATCGCTTTGATTTGGTTTTTTTTCATGACAGACATCGAACTGGGTTGGCAGCATCGCTACGTCGATACCAATCGCATTCGCCTTCACTGCGTCACCCAAGGTGAAGGAGAACTCGTCGTATTACTACACGGTTTTCCCGAATTTTGGTATTCCTGGCGCTACCAAATTCCCGCCTTAGCCCGCCGCTTTAAAGTCGTCGTTCCCGACTTACGCGGATACAACGATTCCGACAAACCTCGAAGCGGCTACGACCTCGACACCCTCAGCGAAGACGTGCGGGGGTTAATTTCCGCCCTGGGCTACCGTCACGCCCACCTCGTCGGTCACGATTGGGGCGGCGCGATCGCGTGGCATTTCGCCCAAAAATTCCCCGAATTACTCGATCGCCTCGCCATTCTCAACGCTCCTCACCCTCAAACCTTCACCCGAGAACTCGTCGGAAACCTCGACCAATTCCGCCGCAGTTGGTACGTTTTCGCCTTGCAAATTCCCACCCTTCCCGAGTGGCTGATTCAAAACAACCTGAAAAACTTCGTGACCAACATTTTTCGGGATAACGCCGTTCGTAAGGGGGCGTTTAGCCGAGAAGATACAGAAATTTATCGAGCCGCTCTGGAAAAACCCGGCGTTCTGCAAGCGATCGTGCAGTATTACCGCCAGTTGATGACACCTCAAAGCTGGCTGAAAACCTGGACGCGATCGCCAGCGACGATTTCCGTTCCGACGCTGGTTTTGTGGGGCGAGGACGACTCGTTTTTGAGTAAAACCTTAACTGAAGGACTCGATAAGCTCATTTCTGGACCTTTTCAGCTTAAGTTTGTTTCTCAGTGCGGTCATTGGATTCAGCAGGAAGTGCCGCAGACGGTGAATCGGGAGTTGTTGGAGTTTTTTAAGGTGTAAGGAAAGCGGGTATCGATCGCAGGGCGCATTGCCATGCTGTGTTGGAAGGGCTGTCCGGCGTTCAGTTGAAGCCAGTATCGCTAAACTAAAATTAGCTCCTCCTCACCACCCCAACCATGCTCGCCAACGATCCCCTCTACATCACCCCGGAAGACTACCTCGCCATTAACCTCCTCAGCTACCTGCGACCCCACACCCAAACGCAAAACTGCCGCATCAACCTCGCCGATGCCAAACTTCAGGTCAACGACACCACCTACCGCTACCCCGACCTCATGGTGAGCTGCGACGATCGCGACCGCACCGCCACCGACGCTCTGCGCCACCCGACACTCATCGTCGAAGTCATCTCTCCCGGAACTGCCGCTCGCGACCGGGGCGAAAAACTGCGTGAATACCGCACTCTGCCCAGCTTGCGAGAATATCTACTCGTTGAAACCCAACAGATTTTTGTCGAGATCTACCGGCGCGGCACTGGCCGCTTTTGGCTCTACGACACCTACGGCAGCGGCGAAATCCTCCACCTCGAAAGCCTCAATGTAGATCTAGAGATCGACGCCCTCTACGAAAATATCACGCTCGCCAACCTCTAAACCCGCGCTCCCCAAAACACGGATTCTTCACCAACCGAAACCCACCCACAACGCAAACCCCGATCGCTACTGATGCTCGTCATTGACTTTCTTTAGTTTGGCATCTAGAAGATTTTTAAGCTGATTGCTAAGCCGTCATTTTGGTATACAGCTCAAACAGTTTTTCCAGACGCTCGGTATCGTTTTTGAAGCGGCGACCGATGTAGATGCGCTCTAGCACTTCGTCGTTGCGATCGCTCGCAGGCTTCGAGTACCTGGTCGTACTTGAGATGGTTGGCGAAGACTTTGTCGGCGTACACCACTTTATCGCGCACGTCAGCCAGCGCCCGCGCGACAATCTGCTCGGAATGTCCGTCGCCGTACTGTTCGGCGGTGTCGATGCTGGTGATGCCCGCGTCGTAGGCGGCGCGAATTGTCCGCACCATCTCCTCGTCGTCGATTCCCGTCCACATGGCTTTGCCCGCCTGCCAGGTTCCCAGCAAAACGGGGGTCATTTGCACGTCAGATTTACCAAGTTTGCGCGTGTTCACGGTGAAGTCTCCTTGCAATGAGTTAGGACAATGAGGGGAGGCAGTCTGCGATTTCGATCTTCAGAATCGGGATATAAAAGAATCTAGAGAAAGCAGCCCTGTAGCTCGAAAGACGTTTCGCTTTGAGTTTGTCGTCTAAGTTAGGCTGATGCAGAAACCCGGTCTCTAAACGGTGTGTCCTGGTTTGAGCGTTTCGTTCTTAACGGGAAGCCGGGTTTCTCAGTTTAAAATAGCTCGATTTTAGTCTGGGTTTTGAACGCGATCGAGACTCGGTCTAGATCATTCTTTCAAAAATAGGACGGTTTTAAAAACAGCGCATCCTACTTTTGATGGATAGTGCGATCGGCTCGACGCCGAATCTCGACGACGACGCGGCGAGCAATCTCTCAGCGATCGGCTATCTGATGCTTCTAGTGGAGAATGCCAGTCTCTACGAGGGCAGGACTTACGCACAGTTGGCTGAAAAACCCGGTTTCTCGTTTTTCCTTCAGCCCTCTTCGTTCGGAAGGGGGCTTTTTGCTCCCCGGGAGTTACGCATGGCTGGCTAAAAAACCGGTTTCTCGTTGAAAATCAGGCGATTGAACCACGACTCACCGTTTAGAAAACGGGTTTTTGCGTAAGTCCTACTCTCTCCGAACGCCAGTTAGACCAGTCCATCCAAAGGACTGCGAACGCATCGACCGCATCGATTCAGCACATGGGTGTAAATCATAGTTGTCTTTACATCTTTATGTCCGAGTAGCTCCTGCACCGTGCGAATGTCGTAACCGTTCTGGAGCAAGTGGGTCGCGAAACTATGGCGAAATGTGTGACAGCTCACGCGCTTTTGCAATCCGGCACTTCTCACGGCTTGCTTCACTGCTTTTTGCAAGCCACTCTCATGCAGGTGGTAACGGATAATAACACCACTACGAGGATTCCGACACCGAGTTGATGATGGAAACACAAACTGCCAAATCCACTGACGGTTTGCATTGGGATACTTCCGTGCTAAGGCGAAAGGCAAAGTCACTGCCCCGTAACCCTGTTCCAAATCTTGCTGATGGAGACGCTTTACCATCTGCAAATGTTCTTGCAAAGGCTCGACGATGGAGGTGGGAAGCATCGTTACCCGGCTCTGTCTTCCTTTAGTATCTTGCACCACAATCTGATGCTGTGTGAAATCCAAGTCTTTGATGCGTAATTGCATTGCCTCTCGCAGTCGCAAGCCGCTGCCATAAAGCAGTTGGACAATGAGACGATGAACACCTGACATTTGATGAATCACCAACCGCGCTTCCTCGACAGTCAAAACTGTAGGGAGCCTCCGAGAACGCTTAGCCCTGATAGCGTCAACTCCTTCTAAGGGGCGACCTAATATCTCTTTGTACAAGAAGAGTATTGCACTAAGTGCTTGATTTTGAGTGGCTGCTGCTACTCCATTTTGTACTGCCAAGTGGGTCAAAAATGCTTCAACCTCTGGTACTCCCATTTCATTGAGATGGCGCTTGTTGTGAAAGAGGATGTAGCGGCGAATCCATTGAACGTAGGTTTGTTCGGTACGGTAGGAGTAGTGTTTGACTCGGATCGCGTCGCGCACGCGATCGAGCAGCTTTTTGGGATGAGGTTGCATGATTTGGGAATGCTTGTGCTGGGAAGTATTAAATTAATCCTAATGCAGCCTTGACGTTCGATCGAAATGGTAGTTCGATCGAAATGGTAGTTATACTGAAGATCTACACCTAATCACCCCTAGGGGGACATTATGCTGAAATCGTCTACTTAATCACCCCCAGGAGGGGCGTTAGGTGGAGTTTTTCTGCCTAATTTGCTTATATGGGGTATTATGTGGAAAGTTTCCGTCTAATAAATTGTTAGGAGCCTCTTGTTCATCAGTATCTGATTTCAGCCAACCAAAATGTTCAAGTTTAGTAATGATTATGAATACTCCATATATTCGTGTCAAACTCAAAAGTGTTCAATATCTCAGAGGATTCATTGGTTATGATTTCACAATTGCTTTTACTCCCATATCAATATCTGGCAGCACAATTGCACTGAATGTCAGATTAGAACGAGGAGAAACTAAGTCTCTGGATTTGGAGATTCTCGAACTATCGTCTAATACAACATTTGACCCTTTTACTCATAAATTTAAGCTTGAGTCTCGGTTAACAGAATCGGGATCTGATGAAACCTTTCCGGATAATGCTCTGACAGCCTTTGAGTTTTCACCACCAAGCAGTACTGGAGAAGATCTTGCTCCTAACCAGAAGGCTTGGATTCATGAACGAGAACAAGTTATTGAAGAGACAGGAGGAAATCAATATACGACACCGGATGCCACCCTCAAATTTATCTTTGAGATTGAAATCAAACAATCAGCAGATCTAACCTCAGATGAGCGAGATAACTTTCCTTTTGGTATAGATGGAGGGCTTGATAGTCTTCGTGAAAATAAAATGATGGCCTCTCGTGTTACAGAGTTGAGAAATTATGCCAGAAATCAGGCTACTGGGGTGAGTGATTTCTGCGATTTTCGTAATTTACTTACCTCCATAGATAACATTAATAATGGAGAAAATATAATTCTAAACGATTTTGAAAAAATGGTTGTGTGGCTTGAGGTATTTCAATACCATATTGAGAGAGTTGTTCTGAGGCAGGTCCCTGTAGTAAATAGAACTATTATTTCTTTTCCTCACCTGGATCTTCATGGACTGGCATCAGGCTTGAGTTCTGGACTAGATCAGGCAGTTGACAATGTTCCCGCTCACATTGTTATTCCGGTGGAAGATCGACATCATGGTCTTGCGAGCAATATCAGCCATGATAGTAGAGTTTCTGTACCCACAGAACCACCTAGTTGGGCAGAACTCAAGCAAATCCTGGTTATCGGTGGATTTACTGAAGATAGTATGGAAAGAAATACATGGTGGCACTCCTGGCCAACTATTGATAGCGCCATAGCTGATAATGACCCACGCTTCATTTCTGAGGGATACATGCGAATCTATACTGCTGAGCGCAGAGGTACCATTGAAGATGCAAGAGCTTCCTTAGGCACGATCGAAGCTTTTCGAGCATATAGAAAATCGGGATTCAGTAGCTATGCTGCTAGCTGGATTAGCACATTTAGGCTCTTCCGAACTTAAGATGCAGAATCAATCTGAAAAAATCATAGAAAGCTGACTCCTAAGCTCAAAGTTGCAGAAATTACGAAATCCATAAGCTTTGCGTTTAATCAGCTTTAACTTGTTGTTTAAACCTTCCACAA